>CAIXFB010000439.1 GCA_903918595.1 uncultured Actinomycetes bacterium | reverse complement strand
GCACGCAGGCACTCCCGATTCGGTCTGGTTTCCGCTCGGTGAGCCCGGAGAGGCGGTGCGGGAGCGTGCCGTGATCGACGTGCGCGAGACGGCTCGCCGTCTTGGACGACCCCTCGTGCTGATCCACGATCCCGTGCGGGCGCCCGGACTCAACGCCTTCGCCGCAACGTGCGACCACGTGCTCGCCTACGACAGCCCGGAACTCCTTGCACAGCTCGACGAACTCCTGAGTGACCGACGTGACTGACCGGTCTCTGCGTGCTCTCGTGTACGGCGACGTCAATCTCAACCTCATCGACGGTTCCGCTGTGTGGCTCGCATCGACGGTTGAATGCCTCGCCCGCGCCGGCGTCACCGTCACGGTGCTACTCAAGGCGAGGATCGAAACCGACCGGCTGCTACGACCGCTTCGGGCGCTACCGACCGTGGCGCTCGTTGAGCCGACCGGCTCAGCGCTGACGCCACATGCGGCAGCAAGCGCCACAGCCGCGCTGCATCGGGAGCGGCCCTTCGACCTCGTTGTCGTACGCGGCGCGAGCGCTGCTGCCGCCATGGTCGACGAGGGATCTCTGCAGGGCGCGCTGTGGACCTATCTGACCGATGTGCCGCAGAGCGTCACGGAACTCGATGCGGCCGCACTCGATCGACTCACCGCGATCGTGCGCGGCAGTCGCCGCCTGCTGTGCCAGACACCTGAGCTGCGCGGATTCATCGAGGCGGTCGTGCCTGCGGCTGCGGGCCGCACCGTGCTGTGGGAGCCGATCATTGCGACTGTCACCGATCTCCCGATGCGCGACGGTCGCGATGAAGAAACGACGTGGGCCGAGGAACCGGGGGAACTGCGCATCGGCTACGCCGGCAAGTTCGCCCCGGACTGGAACACCGATCGCATGCTGGAACTGCCCGCCCAGCTCGCCGCCCGCGGTGTACCGGTCCACCTGGAGATGATCGGCGACAAGATCCATCGCCAGGATGCCGGGTTCGCCGATCGCATGGACCGCGGCCTCGCAAACTCGGCAGTGGTGCGGTCGCATGGGGGCCTCGATCGCGAGACGACCATGACCATCATGGCCTCATGGGACATCGGCCTCTCGTGGCGCAGCCCCGCACTCGACGCCTCACTGGAGCTCTCCACCAAAGTGCTGGAGTACGGCTCCGTCGGGACGGCACCGGTGCTCAATCGCACACCGATGCATGAGCGTCTCCTTGGTTCGGACTATCCGCTCTTCGTGACGTCGGATGCCTCTGTCATCGACGTCCTGGAGCGGGCGCACAGCGATCGAGGTCTTCTCCGCGAAGCGGCTGCACGGGCGCGCCTGGCTTCGGAGCACTACACGATGGCGGCTGCCGTCGAACGCACGCGCACCCTGCTGGCGCGCGCCTTCTCGCACTCGTCTGCGTTGCATCGCCCGCGTGCGATCCGACTCGTGATCGCCGGCCATGATCTGAAGTTCATGCACGGCATCGCGGATCTCCTCGCGACGAATCCAGCCATCGACGTGCGGATCGACGCGTGGGAAGCCCTCGCCGTCCACGACGAGCAGCGCAGTCAGGAACTGCTGGCATGGGCCGACGTCATCGTGTGCGAATGGGCCGGCCCGAACACCGTGTGGTACTCGGCACGACTGCGACGAGATCAGCGGCTGATCGTGCGCCTCCATCGATTCGAGTTGCAGTCACCATGGATCCGCGATGTCAGACCCGGGACGATCGAGAGAATCGTCTGCGTCAATGAGCACTACCGGCAGCGGGTCGTGGCCGAGACGACGTTCTCGGACGACGCCGTGATCGTCATCCCGAACGCCGTGGACCGCGCGTACTTCGATCGACCGAAGGCTCCCGGAAGTGAACGCGTTCTCGGCATGCTTGGCATCGTTCCGCTGCGCAAGCGACCTGATCGTGCACTGCGCATCCTGCGACAGGTGAACAGCACGCTCCCCGGATTCCAGCTCTCCCTGAAGTCGGCCATGCCCTGGGATCTGACGTGGATTTGGCGACAGCCCGAGGAGCGCGCCTTCTACGTGCGGCTGCTCGACGAGATAGCACGCGATCCCCAGCTGCAGGGCAGTGTCGTCGTCGAGCCGCACGGTGGTGACGTCGCCGCCTGGTTACAGCGCACCGGCTGGGTGCTGTCGCTCTCCGACGATGAGAGCTTCCATCTCGCACCGGCCGAGGGCATGGCCGCCGGATGCGTCCCGCTCATCATGGACTGGCCGGGCGCAGCAGACGTGTACGACGATGAGTTCATCCACCGCAGCGAGAATGAGATCGTGGAGCGAATTGTTTCGGTGACGGCCGACGTCGGCTTCGATCGCAGCAGCGCACAGGCGCGGGCCGCATTCCCCGAGGAGTACGACCTGCCCAATGTCGCGAGCCAGTGGGCGGCGCTGATTCTGGGTGCCGACACGAATTCCGGTGGTCCATGACACCGGCGTGGCTCGAGCGTCCTGTGCTCATCGGGGGCACTGGCCGCAGCGGCACCACTATCGCCGGTCAGCTGCTGCATCACCATCCTGCACTCGCACTCACCACACCAGCGGAACTGCGATTCCTCACCGGAAACGAAGGCGTGGTGCAGACCCTTGCCGCCCAGGCTGCGGGTGGCGATGCGGCACGTGCCGCGCCTGATCGCCTCGCACGTCGCCTCCACGGTCGCTTCTACCGCTGGTCCAAACCCTCCGGTGTAGATGAGGGGCTGCACCGCACGGTCGACCAGGCGACTCTCGACGCCGCTGTCGAGGAGTACCTCGCCCGTGCCGAAACGAATCCCGTCGAAGCAGCGCGCGGGCTCGTCTTTGCCATCGTCCCATCCACCCTGCGCAGGCATCAAGGGTCGCGGTGGGTCGACACCACG
>CAIXFB010000438.1 GCA_903918595.1 uncultured Actinomycetes bacterium | reverse complement strand
GCGGCCGTGGAAAGCCGAACAACTCGCAGGTGGGTATCGGGTCTCATCGTGGGTTGAGCGCACCGCCTACGAATCCGCCCAGGCCATCATCGCGGTGAGCCACGGAATGAAGAACGACGTTCTTGAGTGTTACCCCACCGTCGATCCAGGGCGCGTGCATGTGGTGCACAACGGAATCGACACATCGATCTACCGACCCGATCCCTCGCGCGCCGCCCTCACCGAATACGGCGTTCCGTCGGACCGACCCTATGTACTTTTTGTCGGGCGTATAACTCGACAGAAGGGTCTGGTGCATTTACTCAATGCCGCCCGAGACTTCGATGACGACGTGGTTCTGGTGATGTGTGCATCATCCCCAGATACTCCTCAGATCGGTGCTGAAACCGCGCTGGCCGTGCGCAACCTCAAGGAGCAGCGCGGGGAAGAAAGCGTGGTGTGGATCCAAGAGCCAGTGCCACGCCCGCAACTCATTGAGTTGTACACGCATGCCCTGGCTTTTGCCTGCCCGTCAATCTACGAGCCCCTTGGAATCGTGAATTTGGAGGCCATGGCGTGCGAAACGGCTGTCGTGGCCAGCGCTGTTGGTGGAATTCCAGAGGTCGTCGATAACGGCGTTACCGGGATTCTCGTTCCCTACTCAGCAGACGATGCCACGGCATTCGAAGAGGAATTCGCCGCTGCGGTCAACGCACTCGCCGGCGATCCTTCCCGGGCGCGCATTATGGGCAGTGAAGGGCGGCGTCGGGCTGTTCGCGAGTTTGGCTGGGATGCGATCGCCGAGCGCACTATCGCGGTGTATCGCGGCTCGCTCGTCTGATTTCGTCATGAGCGACCTCGTTGAACCACCCTTGGGGGTGAGCCTTGTGCGCCGACCCCACCCAATGACGGGTTACGCGCTCTATCTGCTTGCCGCGTTCCTCTTCGCGCTCAACGGAACGGTGTCAAAGTCGATCCTGCTCACCGGCATGGACCCGGCACGACTTTCGCAGCTCCGCGTCACGGGAGCATTCCTGATACTGCTTGCCTTCGTCGCAATCAATCGCCCGCACACCCTGCGAATCCGCAAGGGTGAGGTGTGGATTCTTCTGACCTACGGAATCCTCGGCGTGGCCATGACGCAGTACCTCTACTTCGTCGCCATCCGCTATCTGCCCGTGAGCGTGGCACTGCTCATCGAATTTACCGCACCGATCATCGTCGCCCTCTGGTTCAGATTTGGCTTGAAGGAACCCACGAGGCGGCTCGTATGGGCTGCTTTGGCATTGGCGATGGTGGGTCTGGCGATGGTGGCCCAGGTCTGGCAGGGGTTCACCCTTAATCTCATCGGTGTCCTGGCCGCTTTCGGCGCAGCAGTCGCGCTCGCGATCTACTACGTGTTGGGCGATAAGCAGGTGCGCCCACCTGAGCCCCGAGATCCTGTCTCGCTGACTATGTGGGGCTTTGGAGCCGCGTCGCTCTTCTGGTTCATCGCACAACCCTGGTGGGGTTTCCCGTGGGAAACGTTGTCGGGAGTGTCCGAACCGCTCGGATCAGCAGGGATCACCCTTCCCATTCCCGCGTTGTCCGTGTGGATGATCCTGATGGGAACAGTGATCCCATTCTGGCTCGCCGTATCTGCCATGAAGCACATTCGCGCGTCGCAGGCTTCGACCATTGGGCTCACCGAGCCGCTGCTCGCAACAATCATTGCCTGGGTGGCTCTCGGCGAGATCCTCACTCCCCTCCAAATCGTGGGGGGCGCGCTGATTTTGACCGGTGTGGTGGTAGCCGAGCGCTCGCGTTAATTCGCGGCGAAAAATCCCATGTCGTCGAGTACGTCTATTGCATGACGACCGCTAGCGCTGATGTGCTGCTCCATTGCACGTTGGGCTGCAGCCGAATCGCGGCGCTGGAAAGCATCAATAACTTCTTGGTGTTGCTTATCCGCCTCGCGCAGCCATTCCTCGGGGAAATCAACGTACGGCATAGGCAAAGAACGAGATAGAAGTTTGAGCATGCCACTGATGCGCTGGCTCTGGGCCGCAACGTTGATCCGGCGATGGAACTCATGGTTCAACTGCTGCTGGGTCTCGAGATCTGCGGCTGCGTGCATGGATTCGTGGAGTTCAATGAGTTGAGCAAGCCCAGCAGCGTCCAAACGCGTTACTGCGCGGGCAGCTGCGAGTCCGGCCACCTGACCAAATAGTTGATAGTGATCGGCGATGTCTTCGCGCTCAAGCCGCTGTACATAGGCGCCCCGCCTTGGGATGCTTTCGATGAGACCCTCTTGACCGAGCGAGATCAACGCCTCGCGAACGGGCAAGCGGCTTACACCAAGTTGCACAGCGATCGCATCCTGATCTATCCGGTCTCCAGGACGAAACCGGCCGGCGAGGATTTCCTGCCGAATGTGTTCGGCCACGTCTTCCGCGAGATTGCGTCGACGCGGTACCCGGTTGCTGCTCTCTACTGCGCTCATTCGAGTTCAATCCAGGTGGTCTTGATGTCGTAGAACTTGTCAAGGGCGTGCAGACTCTTGTCGCGGCCGAAGCCGGATTGCTTGACGCCACCGAATGGCACGGTCATATCGCCCTCCTCGTAGCAGTTGACCCACACCACGCCAACTTTCATGCCGCGCGCAAATCTATGCGCACGATTCAGATCGTTGGTCCAGACTGCCGATGCGAGCCCATACTGAGTTCCGTTCGTGAGAGCAAGTGCCTCGGCCTCATCCCGGAACGTCGTCACAGCGAGAACAGGTCCAAACAACTCCTGCTGCGCGAGCAACGACGATGGATCGACGTTGTCTACAACGGTGGGTGGGTAGTACGAACCGCCGGTGTTCTCCAGAACTGGCGCACCGCCGGTGAGGATCTCGCCACTTTGCGCTGCGCCACTCACAACTTTGTCGTGGATTTGTTGCATATGCGGATGACTTACGACGCTGCCCAGCGGTGCATCTGCATCGAGCGGGTTTGCTGGCTGCATCTCTTGCGCGATGGAAAGGATCTTTGCCACAACTTCATCGTGAATGCTTTCGTGCACGAGCAGTCGCGATCCCGCAGTGCACATTTGACCGGCGTTGTAGAAGATCGACCATGCTGCGGTACTCGCCGCTTTATCGATATCTGCATCAGGGAACACCACGTTGGCGCTCTTGCCGCCAAGTTCAAGCCACACCCGCTTGAGGTTCGATGCAGCCGAGTACTCCATGAACCTGCGGCCCACTGCAGTGGAGCCGGTGAAGGTGAGAACGTCGACATCGTTGTGCTCGCCCAATGCGCGACCGGTGATGTGGCCAAGGCCGTTGACCACGTTCAACACGCCATCGGGGATCCCCGCCTCCATACCGAGCTGGCACAGCAGCAGGGCCGAGAGAGGCGATTGCTCAGCTGGCTTGAGCACCACAGAGCAGCCGGTGGCCAATGCAGGTGCGAGCTTCCATGCGGCCATCGTGAGCGGAAAGTTCCATGGCACAACCGCTGCCACAACACCTGCTGGCTCACGTTCAATGAGGGCAAGAGCGCTCGAGGCAACGTTCGGGATTTCGTCGAGCACTTTGTCAATTGCTTCGCCGAACCAACTGATGGTTCTGATGACCGCGCGCATATCGACGTTGTACGCCTCGCGGGCTGGCTTACCCATCTCTAGCGCATGCAGTAACGCAAGTTCTTCACGGTGTTCTTCACACAACTGTGCCCAGCGGATGAGAATCGCTTTGCGATCAGCCGGGGCCATTCCGGACCAGCGCTTGTCTTCGAAAGCGCGGCGGGCAGCTTGGACGGCTCGGTCAACATCGCCGGCATCTGCAGCGTCGATCTCGGCGATCGGTGCACCGTCGATCGGACTGGTCACCACCAAGCGGTCAGCACCGGCCTGGAAGCGACCGTCGATGAGCAGGCCCGTGGGGTAGGTCACCTGCTCGCGGAGGGTGTGCCAGTTCGTTGTGTGGGTGGTGGCGGTCACTTTTTACCTTCCGTTGGTATGTATCAAGTATCAATGATACAAATATCCCGTGCGCTTCATAGAGAATGACGAATATTCGGACCTTCGAGCAGGCGTTCGCCAGGTGTGCGACGCCTATCCCGGAGAGTACTGGCGCGGGCTTGAGCCTGAGTCCTATCCGGCGGAGTTTGTGACCGCTCTCACTGAGGCAGGCTTCCTGGCCGCTCTCATTCCCGAGGAGTACGACGGCGGCGGCGCCACCCTCACCGAGGCGTCCATCATCATGGAGGAGATCTCCGCATCGGGTGGCAATCCCGCTGCCTGCCATGCGCAGATGTACGTCATGGGCACGATCCTGCGACACGGCAGCGCCGAGCAGAAGCAAGAGTTCCTCCCCCGGATCGCATCGGGCGAACTGCGGCTGCAGGCCTTCGG
>CAIXFB010000437.1 GCA_903918595.1 uncultured Actinomycetes bacterium | reverse complement strand
GTAGCCCAGATGGTATTGGAGGCATGGCCGGTGTTGGAAGCTCGGATAGTATAGGAGGAACAGCAGGTGCTGCCAATTCAGATGAAACTGGAGAAGGTGTAGGGGCTGTTCGTCTTAACAGCGGAGCTGCAAGAGGTCGCTACAGTGGGCTCGGCGGTGGGAGTGACTTATTTGCCGATCTCGTGATCGTTGGCGATCAGAACCCGTACTTTCTGACGGCTGCTCGCTCGCCGCATGGGGGCCCGCCCCCCACGCCCGGAGCGCTGGGGGCACCGCTGATCCGCCAGGCCTTCAAGATGGCCGACAACCAGACACCGGTACCGGTGACACGATTGTACTATTCGTTTAACTACTTCAACGATCTGAACGGCGCTTATAATAAACGCTCAAATGCGAATTTCGGTGGAGTTCAACTTTACCACAACATGCTTGGTTACGAACAGGCTTTCGCACGCGATGAGAATAATGTGCAAAGAGCTTCGCTCGGCGTGCGGATGCCTTGGGATCAGATGACTTACCGCAATCAAAACGGCAGTTTCAGTCAAGCGAATTCTATTGGAGATATCAGCCTTTATAGTAAATACCTGTTCTGGTACGACCCCGATTCATTCAACCTGATTTCGGGCGGTATGATGGTGACGACACCCACCGGACCAGGCACGTTTGCCAATGCCCGGCGGTACATAGTCAACCAGACGGTGTTTATCCAGCCATTCGTGGGCTACCGTTATCAGCTTAACGAAAAGACCTACCTCCAGGGGTTCAGCTCGATCGAGGCACCAGGTAACAATAAGGGGCCGACCATTATGTATAACGATCTCCAACTCAATTACTTCGCCTACCGGTCGGAGACGCAGGGATCTTGGTTGCGAGCCATCGTTCCGCTTTACGAGTTACACGTGAACACGCCGTTCACACACCGAGGCTACAGTTCCACAGATCCATTCTACGCAACCGACGTGGTGAGCATGACTTGGGGTGCTCACGTGATTCTGGGCAACGGTGTCACGATCTCAAGCGGAGTGGGCGTACCAGTGACCGGGGTCCATCCCTACAACTACGAGGTTCTGTGTCTTGTCAACTTCATGTTTGGCGGCGGTCGGAAGGACAGGCTCCCGTCGCTCCCTCTCACTCCAAATCTTTGACGCAATCGGACTTGAATTTACGACCTCCTGAATCGTTTGTTTTGTAAAACTGTTAAAAATCAAACCCGGCCGAAGGCGAGAAGCTGCCATTCGGTCGGGTTCGAGTTTTGAAATGCTTTCAGGTTCGGGATTTTTCAATTGGTGTTATTTGCGGCGGACGACCGCTGAGCGGGTTCGAGACGGGATTGAGACGGCCAGTTTAGCCGGCCCGCGTACGGCAGCACCGGAGGTGAGTTTTGTGGGCACAATCGGAGTCGGTTCTGGCGATGGCGTGTACTTGAACTGGCCGGGTGGTACCGTTCGCTGATTAACCAGTGAGTCGTAGGTATTGATGATTATGCTATTAAACACATTCATCGGTTTGACTCTCGGAAACTCCGGCTGAATCACGCTTTCCGGTCTGGCTCCGGTGTCAACCAGTATGGGGTACCCCTGATTCCAGACCAGAATCTTCTTGCTGGTCTTTTTGTTCACGCTGCCACCGAGGTTGTTCTGCAACTGGGGATTGCCGCCTTGCACATTACCCACCTTGTTGCCGGTGGAAAGTGGCCCGGAAACGTGGATCGCATTGGCCACATAGTAGTAGCCAGACGGCAGGTCAGAAGGATAAGCGGCGAGACCATCGATGGATGCGACGGGATCGCTCTTTTGCCCTGCCACTTTGCTCTTGACACGCGAGTTGAGCACGAAGTTTCCAGCTATGGTATTAGCTACGATCGTATTTCCGGATGAATCTCCAACGAAGATGCCGTCGCCGTTGT
>CAIXFB010000436.1 GCA_903918595.1 uncultured Actinomycetes bacterium | reverse complement strand
TGCCGACGGGTGCCCAGCCGTGCTGAAGTAGTCGTGGGCAGCCGAGGGTGAATCGCCCGGAGTGAGGCTCACCCACTCGATTGAACACCGGGGCCAATCAGCCCAGATGCCGGTGAGCCGCTGGACGTCGTCGGGGTTCGACAGTGCGATGACGACCTGATCTCGCAGTCTGTCTGCATGGGCGCGAACAAAGGAGCGGAAGTCCCCGGAAGGGTCATCGCTACCTCGATCTCGTCCGGCGAGATCGCCGATGAGTACGTAGGAGCGCGTGGCTGGTGCCTCGCCGAGCTCTGGGGTGGGCACGTCGACGATGATAGACCTGAGAGTTCCAGCGCGGTTGTCCGCTCAAACCAGTCTCGGAACTTGGTGTTTACGTGGCACGTGCGAGCGGGGATTGATCAATTGCAATTTGGTGACCGGCGTGGCTGCGAAGGATCTATAGCGCCGGCAAGCTCAATGCGCCGGAGTCAGAGAATTTTCGGTGCGTCGGTGAGATGCATGTACTGACCGGCAACTGGAATGTTCCCGTGGCAGTTGGATACTCAGCGCAGGAGGCTCCGCAGCGCCGCTGCAAAGACTCCTGTGAGGTGCTCGCTCGCGGCGGCGCTCATGTGGTTGTTGTCACGGTAGGTGACGAATTCACCGGCATCTGTGCTGCATGCTCCTACGGGGCACAGGCTAGGTCCAGGGTCTAGGAGGAGGGCTCCCGAATCCCTGGCAACGTCCAGAAGGGCTGATCGCCCCGATGCCTGCTGGGTCTGCGCGTACGTTAAGGGCATCCAAACGTCGCAGGACCCCGACGCGAGTTCAGGCAGACTGCAAGACCCGGGGTCGTAACGGTACTGGTTTGAGAAGTGAGGGATTGTCTGCACCAGGAGCACCCGGTGTCCGGCAGTCTGCAGCGCCTCCACGGTCCGCTTGAGTCCGGAACGGAATGCCGCATCCTTGACGGCCGGGTCGCTGGAGAGCGTGGTTGAAAGTTGGCCGGCTTCGTAGCTAATCGAATCCCAGTATGAGTCTGTCTGGGCGACTACGACCACACCAGGCGGCTGGTTGACAATCCATGACATTGTCAGCTCGTAGGGACTTCGGCAATCAATTTCAGAATGCTGACGATCCGAAATGTAGAGATCGGCGAAGGGGCAGGATGGAATTGCGCTGATCGTCAGCGGGCTATTCAAAGACTCCGCTGTACCGATCAAGGCCTCGCTGAAGTGATCCGCGTGGGAGTCCCCGACGAGGTACAGGGGCGCCTTGTTGCCGTTCACGTTCCAAGTGCAGGCATCAGGAGGCCGTCCACCGATCCGTGACCCATCAACACACCCTCGTAGGTCAGCCTCATGCTTGGCCACTGCTGCTTGGTACCTCATCACTTTTTGGTTCCAGAAGCCGTGGTCCGCGGCTACCCACAGCATGCTTGCCAAGACCAAGGGAGGAACCATGGTGACCAAGACGATGCCTGTCATCCGCCCATTTCCTACTGCTTGAAGCCGCCTTATTGGCTCCTCGATGAAGGAGTAGGAACCTATCGCCGGAAGGAGGGAGAGGAATGCGACTAGGGCGATCAGTTCTGGATGATCTGGCAAAAGAATGGCTGTGAAGACGATGATGGGCCAGTGCCAGAGGTACCAGGAGTAGGAAACATTGCCGAGAAGGACTGCTGGTCTCATGGACAATGCCTTGGTGATGGGATTTTGAACGCAATGCCCGCCGAAGAGTAGGAGCATGGTGCCCACAACGGGCATCAGTGTCGTGAGCCGTGGGTATGGCGGTGACCCGAGGACGACCGTGACAGAGACTAGGAGCATCGCTGCTCCTAGCGCGCTAGCAGATAGGGAAACCAGTCGCGTGCAGCCGAGCGTGGAGGCTGACTCAGCGCTATCTGGCTGCTGGCGCCTGTGGATGACAAGCGCCAGCAGCGCGCCGGCTGCGAACTCCCAAGCGCGGGTCATCGGGCTGTAGAACCCGGTGATGAAGGAGTCCGATACTCCGGGCAACACAAGACCGCGCGACGCTGCGATGGCAAAGGAAAATGAAGCGAGACCCACAACTGCCACGATGGCGAATGGCCAACCGCGTCCCCTGTGGATGCGTCGGGCAATGAGCCAGCCGGTGACGAGAAGGAAAGGAAAAGCTAGGTAGAACTGCTCCTCGACGGAAAGCGACCATGTGTTGAGAAGTGGGTTTGTCTCCGCAGCCGGATCGAAATAACCACCGGATACCTGACCGATGACGATGTTTGCTGAGAGCAGCAGGGCACCGATCGAGGTCTGTGCTGTAACTTGCTGCACTCCGAGGGGGGATTGCAGCAAGGCTGAAAGCACGACCGTCAGGGTGACGACGGTTGCCAGTGCGGGGGTCAGTCTTCGAAAGCGCCTGGCGTAGAAAGCCCTGAACCGAATCTGACCTGATCGACCCCATTCGCGGGAGAGCATCTCAGTGATGACGTATCCG
>CAIXFB010000435.1 GCA_903918595.1 uncultured Actinomycetes bacterium | reverse complement strand
CCGGCCGGCGGGACCGGCTCGAGCGCGACCCCTTACCTGATCGACTCGCAGGCATCCCTGGCGGCGATCAGCGACTGCTCGGGTCGCTACTTCGCACTCGAGAAGAACATCACCTTGACGGGCGCATGGACTCCGATCTTTGATGGGTCAAGCGGGACGGCCTACCTTGACGGCCGGGGTTGGTCGATCTCTGGGCTCTCGATTACTGGTTCAAATGCACGGGCCGGCCTTTTCGGTCAGCTCAATGGCGGCTACATAAGGAATCTCACTCTCGTCAGCCCCTCCGTGACATCCAGCAATGCAACTGGGTGGACAGGGGCCTTTGCGGGAGACGGGCAAATTGAGTACACGAACGTTCACGTGTCAGGCGGAACGATCGCCGGTGCAGCGAATGTTGGTGGCATTGTCGGCAACCTCGGTGGCGGATCTATTACAGGTAGTTCCTCCAGTGCCGCGATCGTTGCCACCGGGTCTGGGTCTCTGAATGTGGGAGGGCTCGCGGGATTTGTCAACTCCGGGACTGTCACACAGTCCTTCGCCGCTGGCTCGATTTCTGCAAGTGGCGCCGTGGCGGGGTACGGCTCAGGAGTTGGCGGTTTGCAGGGCAACTCCAATGGGTTCGCAACAAATTCGTATTCATCAACAGTGATTTCAGCTCCTTCGTCCGAACCTGTTGGTGGAATTGTTGGCTACAACGCTTGCACTGCCACGACAAATATTGTGAATACGTATGCGACAGGCAGCATCACGGGGCTGACGGCCAGTACACAAGTGGGTGGGATCATTGGGGGTTTCCAATACGACCATTGTGCTGACGACACGACTCAAGGCTCCTACTTCAACACGCAAACAACCGGACAACTGACGGGCACGGGCAGTCGGAATATCTTTGCGAAGACCACAGCACAGATGCAGGATGATACGACCTACGTCGGTTGGAGCACGTCGATCTGGCGACTCGTAGATGGCAGCTACCCGACCTTCAAGAATGGCATCATCTCCGTTGGCAGCTGGACAAACTTTGGAGATTTCACTGTCGGCGTGCCGATTTCCCGGACAATCACCGTCACCAACTCCGGTGATGACACGCTCTCCGTGCTGGACACCGACGTTTCGGGAGCTAATGCATCAAATTTCACCGTCGGGAGCCTCGCAGGCTGCGCGAGTGTTGCCCCCGAGGGCGGCACGTGCGCGTTCACGGTCACCCTGACGGCCACAGCCGCGGGCACCCAGTCGGCTAACCTTGCCATCGCCACGAGTGATGGCGTGGGCAATGTCGCACTGATCGCTGGGCCCACCCCGCCTGCCGCGACCGTGACCTGGACTCCGATCTCCACGCCGACCGCAGGCCCATTCACCTACACGCTCGCCTTCTCTACCTCCATCACCGGTCTGACGGCGGGTGACTTCACGAACAAGGGCACGGCCACGGGGTGCGCCTTTTCCCCGAGTGCATCTTCGGGCACAAGCTTCACCATCACTATCAGCTCATGTTCCTCAGGGACCCTGATAGCGCAGATAAATGCGGGATCCGTGACCACCAGTGTGGGGGCTGTTTCCAGCCCGATCGGATTTGAGGTTGCCGTCAACACCTTGGCAAACAGTTGGTCGGTCGGTGGTAGGTCAACCGCCATGGCAATGTCGCGCGATGGCTCAAAGCTCTACACCTTCGGCGTGCCAAGTGGGCAGATCCAGGTGTACAGCACTTCGACCAGAGCACTGCTCAGCACTATTTCTCTATCAATGCCGGTGAGTGGGAGCAAAGGATACCTCGTGGCTTCACCCACGAGCAATAGGATTTATGTCGCGACGAACCAGAGGTCAAACGGCATCTACGTGATAGATAGCAGCACTGACACTGAGGTAACTGCGGCACGAGTGCTTCCCACATCGGGCGGCCCCACGTGGAACAGCATGAGCATCTCACCCGATGGACGCCACCTTTATCTGCCCACAGGAGGCAGTGCCATTATCCGGCAGATCAAAGTCGATACCTCCGTTGAGCCCATGAGTGTTGAGACGTGGAGTAACAACATCTCCACCTGCTTATCAAAAGGTCCGGGTGTTGAGGGTGTGGTGGTGTCCAGCGATAGCTCGACGCTCTACCAGCTCGGTGGATCTGAATGTAGCAGTTATGTGTGGACTCAACTCACCAGTGACTTCACTGCATCCTGGCCGAGCACCTACTCCAACACGGGCTACCCGTATCGGGTTGCACTGTCAAGGCTGATGCCCACAGCTGGCGTACTGTCACCGAATGGAGCGTTTCTTTACCTATCGAGGGCCGGTGCATTGCAGCGCTTTGACGCAACACAGCCCATCGCTTCCGACTCGCCGAGTGGTGCTTCATCAATATTGCCTGTACCTAGCGCTAGCAAGTCCATCATGACGATCACAGCCGATGGGACGAAGGGATACCTACCCAATGGGGCGGGGGTTAGCGCTGTCAATCTGAGCACGATGGCTCTGGCTTCTCCAAGCACGCTGCAAAACGGGTCGCTTCCCAGTCCAGGGAACGCAAACACCGCGATACTTGCTAAGGATGAAGCGTCGCTGTTCGTGCTTCATGGCGCTACGAACCGTGACGCGGCCTCGGTCTCGCAATTCGCACTCGCCTCCTTGCAGGCGGAGTCCGTAACCGTCGTGGTGAAACTTCCGCAGACGGTTAGCTGGGCGCCGACGACCTCCATCACCACGATGACCATGGCCCCGTCAGCAACGGCGACAACCAATGGCAACGGAACGATCAGCTATGCGGTGACAAGTGCTGGCACCACCGGCTGCACTGTGAACTCTTCTACCGCGGCACTTACTTTCACGGGTGCAGGTAGTTGCCAGATCACCGCATCTGCGACTGAGACAACAACCTATGCCGCAACTTCCACGGCGGTCACTTTCACGGTCGCCCTGACACCGCAGACGATCACGGTCTCTGCTGGTACAACGACACCTGAGGTGTTTTCGACCACGGGTCTTTCCACCTCCGGGGTCGTCGGCAGGGGTCAGGTCACGTACGCGGTGGACCCGGCCAGCTCGAATTGCTCGATCGCCAATTCCACCCTGACCGGGTCGGCAGTTGGCTCGTGCACAGTCAGGTCGAGTGTTGCGGCCGATGCGATGTACGCGGCCGCTACGAGCAGCCCCATCACGATCACGGTGCAGAAGGCGCCTCAGACTGTGACATGGGCACCCACCAACACATCACTCTCGTTCAACGACTCGCCGGTGACGCCAAGTGTCGGTGCGACAACTGACGGTCCCGGAGCAATCACCTATGCGGTGACGAACGCAGGCACGACAGCATGCTCGGTGAATGCCAACACAGGAACGCTGACCTACTCAGCGACGGGCACGTGTGTCGTCCGCGCAACAGCGGCTGATGACACGACGTATTTTGCAGGCACCAGGGACGCCACATTCACGATCGCGGCGGTTAGCCCGACTGCTCCCACGATTACCTCAGCTTCCGCAGGCGATGGGACCGCGACCGTGGCGTTCACTGTCCCCAGCTCCAACGGTGGCGCCACCATCACGGGCTACACAGCCACCGCAACACCGGGAGGGGCCACGGGCACGTGTTCATCGAGCCCCTGCACTGTCAGCGGGCTCTCCAATACCGCCAGCTACACGATTACCGTCAGAGCGGTCAACTCTGCGGGGCAGGGAGCGACATCAGACTCCTCGCCTTCGGTGAGTCCGGCTACATCAACCGGAGAGGTGGAAAACCTCAGTGTGTTGCCGGGAAATGGCGAGTTGGCTGTTTCTTGGGTGGCACCTGCTTGCCTACGGTCTACACCTACATCATCATGCGGCACACTCATCGGTTACACAGTGTTCACGTCAACTAACAGGGGGATCAGCTGGACTCAGTTTGGAGTCAGCGCGACCGATGACAGCAAGACAGTCACTGGGCTGGTTAACGGCACGCAGTACGACGTGAAAGTCACTGTCACTACGAGTTCCAGTAGCAAGGATGCCTTCGCTCAGCAGGTTCCCGCCACGACTCCCTCTGCACCAACGGATGTCACGGTCGCACGTTTGACCGCGACCACGGTCTCGGTTGGGTGGAGCCCGCCGTTGAGCAATGGTGGTCAGCCCATCACCGGCTACACCGTCACCGCGACATCCTCAAATGGTGATGACACGGTGACTGCCACACCCACACTGACTTCAGCAACCCTGACGCTGAACGCAACCAAGACCTACACAATCACGGTGCGAGCCACGAATTTGATGGGTCCGGGAGCGATCTCTGCCCCGAGCCTCCCTGTCACCATGGGCTTGGCCCCGCAGACCATCACGGTGGTGCCTGAGGCCACGACAATGCCCGCCACGTCGAGCATGCTGCTGTCGACTTCAGGCAGCACGGGCACCGGCGCGAAGTCATTCGCGGTTTCGTCCGGCCCCTGCTCCGTGTCCGGTGCGGCCCTCACCGCAACTGCGGCCGGCACCTGCGTCGTGACCGCCACGATCGCGGCTGACGCGCTGAATGCGGCAGCGACCAGTACTGGGGTGCCGGTGACCGTCACCCTTGCTCCGCAGACCGTGAGTT
>CAIXFB010000434.1 GCA_903918595.1 uncultured Actinomycetes bacterium | reverse complement strand
TCTCGCGGTGAAGTGGGCAAAGTTGGTGTCGCGATCGACTCGCTCGCCGACATCGAGGTGCTGATGGATGGCATCCCGCTAGAGAAGATCAGCCAGGTGCGCACCACCGCCAACTCGATTGGCTACATCTGGGCGGCACTCTTCGAGGCGCTCGCTACCAAACGTGGCGTAGACCCAAACCAGTTCGGCATGTTCATCCAGAACGACGTACTCAAGGAGTATTTCGCCCGCGGCACGCAGATCTTCCCCGCGGCGACCGGCTTGAAACTCTCCGTCGATGTGATCGAACACATTTCACGACATATCCCACGCTGGGTTTCCCTTGCCATGAGTGGTTACCACATCCGCGAATCCGGATCGAGTGCTGTGCAAGAGATCGCCTTCACGTTCGCCAATGCGAAGGCCTACCTGGATGCTTCCATTGAGCGCGGGCTCACTGTTGACGATGTTGCGCCCACCTTGTTCACGTTCCTTTCGAGCAACATGGATTTCATGCCCGAGATTGCTAAGTTCCGGGCAGCCCGTCGGGTCTGGGCCAAACTCATGCGCGATACCTATGGGGCACAAGACCCCCGTTCGGAACAACTGCGCATCTTTGTATTCACAGCTGGCTCCTCACTCACTGCGCAACAGCCGTTGAACAACGTGGTACGCACATCCATTGAGGCGATGGCTGCTGCGCTGGGTGGCGTTCAAACGATGCATGTGTGTGCCTACGACGAAGCTTTAGGTGTTCCCACCGAAACCGCTGCCACACTGGCCTTGCGCACCCAGCAGATCGTTGCGTTCGAGACCGGTGTCACCACGATGGTTGATCCCCTCGGTGGCAGTGTGATTCTTGAAGCACTCACCGATGACCTCGAGCAGCAGATTTGGGAGGAGCTCGACGTCATCGCTGCCCGCGGAGGGGCGCTGGCCTGCATCGAGTCCGGCTACTTTGCAACAGCGCTCGGAGATAGCGCTTATGAATACGCGCAGTCAGTCGATTCCGGTGAGCGCCCTGTTATTGGCGTGAACACCTTTGTTACCGACCATGTTGCCTTCGACGTGTTCACGATCGATCCAGAGAGTGAGCGCTCACAGATTGCATCACTCGAAGCCGTTCGGGCCCGCCGGGATGAGCAGGCCGTTGCAGCCGGCTTAGCCGAGGTGAAGGCAGCTGCTGAAGCCGGAATCAACATTGTGCCGGCCTGTGTGACTGCGGTGAGTGCCTATGCAACTGTCGGTGAGATTTGCGACGTGCTCCGCGCGGTGTATGGAACCTGGACTCCTTCGGGAGCATTTTAAAGCCCGTGCAGCACGAGAGCGTGAGCCAGTGTGGAGTGTTATTTGGTGTGGGAGACAGCTTCTGCAACCGCTGGTGCCACGCTCGGGTCGAACACACTGGGCACGATGTAGATAGCAGAGAGGGCCTCATCTGTCACCACAGATGCGATGGCCCGAGCCGCAGCGATGAGGGCTTCGTCGGTGATCTTGTGGCTGCCACCGTCGAGCATGCCACGGAAAATACCGGGGAATGCCAAAACATTATTGATCTGGTTGGGGTAGTCACTGCGACCAGTC
>CAIXFB010000433.1 GCA_903918595.1 uncultured Actinomycetes bacterium | reverse complement strand
GGTGGCGTTGCTTACGCATGTTCATTCCGCATCACCGAGGCGGCATACGTCATCGAGCGTTTGGTTGACTGTCTCGCCGCTGAGATCGAAATGGACGCTGCCGATCTGCGCCTGAAGAACCTGCTTCGTCCGGAGCAGTTCCCGTACACCTCGCCCACGGGCTGGGAGTACGACTCAGGTGAGTACGAGAAGACGATGCGCGTGGCCATGGAGATCGCTGGCTATGACGAGCTGCGCAAAGAGCAGGCTGAAAAGCGTGCGCGCGGTGAGTACATGGGCATCGGTATTTCGTTCTTCACCGAAGGTGTTGGCGCCGGTCCCCGCAAGGACATGGACATCCTCGGCCTCGGTATGGCTGATGGAATCGAGCTCCGGGTCCACCCCACGGGCAAGGCCGTCATCCGGCTCTCGGTGCAGTCGCAGGGCCAAGGCCATGAGACCACCTATGCGCAGATCGTGGCGCACGAGTTGGGTATTCCGCCAGAAGACGTCGAGGTCGTACATGGCGACACTGACCAGACTCCGTTTGGTTTGGGTACCTACGGCTCGCGTTCCACACCGGTATCTGGTGCTGCAGCGGCAGTCGTATCTCGCAAGGTTCGCGATCGAGCGAAGATTGTGGCCGCGGCAGCGTTGGAGTGCTCGCCCGATGATCTCGAATGGGAGCTCGGTCGTTGGTTTGTGAAGGGTGACAAAGAGCGCGGCAAGACGATCCAGGAGATCGCGCTGCTCTCGCACAGCTCACTCGAACTGCCAGAAGGTGTTGAGGGTCATCTCGATGCCACCGCGGTCTACAACCCGCCGAACCTCACCTACCCGTACGGCTGCTACATCTGCGTTGTCGACGTGGATCCGCTGACCGGACAGGTCAAGGTGCGCCGCTTCATCGCTGTTGATGACTGCGGCACCCGTATCAACCCGATGATCGTCGAAGGCCAGGTGCACGGCGGCCTTGCAGACGGCATCGGAATGGCGCTGATGGAACTCATCGCGTTCGACGAGGATGGCAACAACCTCGGTGGCTCCTTCATGGACTACCTGCTGCCGACCGCCGTCGAATGCCCCGACTGGGAATTGGGCGAGACGGTCACCCCGTCGCCCCATCACCCGCTCGGTGCAAAGGGTGTGGGCGAGTCCGCCACGGTCGGTTCGCCGGCCGCGGTGGTCAACGCCGTCATCGACGCGATCAGCCCGTTTGGTGTGCGTCACGCGGATATGCCGTTAACACCTGCCAACGTGTGGCGTGCCATTCAGGGCAACAACGTCCGCACGGATATGGCTGTCGAGTAGATATTTATGACAACGCGGGCGATGTACGAGAGGACCGAACGGCTTCGCGCCGAACGGGTTCCTTTCGTCGTCGCCCGCGTTGTACTCGCAGAGCGGCCAACATCGGCTAAGCCTGGCGATGAAGCGCTCGTGTTTGCTGACGGAACCATCGAAGGCTTTGTCGGTGGCCAATGCGCACAAGCAACAGTGCGCGCGCAAGGGCTATCGGTACTCGAAAGCGGCAACAGTATTTTGCTGCGGATCGCACCAGTCCCTGAGTCGACTCAAGTCGGTAAGACAGTGGTGCACAACCCGTGTTTGTCTGGCGGAACTTTGGAGATCTTCATGGAAGCTGTTCTTCCTCCGCCTCTCGTGCGCGTCACGGGCAACAGCCCCATCACGCCTGCGCTGATTTCCGTCGGCACCGCATTGGGCTACTTGGTCGAGGAAATCAACTCCGACGATTTCACCGGAGTAGACGCTGTTGTTGTTTCTGCGCACGGCATCGATGAGGAACCCACTCTCATTGCAGCCTTGAAAGCGAATGTGCCCTACGTTGGCTTGATCGCTAGTCCTAAGCGTGGTGCTGCCGTTGTTGAGTCCCTCGATGTGTCCGACTCCATGAAGTCGCTGCTCAAGACTCCAGCTGGCCTAGACATCGGTGCTCGCACGCCGGAGGAGATCGCTCTCTCAGTGTTTGCCGAACTTATTCAGCGTCGTCGAGAATCCACTGATCAGTCTCCGCAAACTTCTATGACCATCGAAGTTGCGATAGATCCGGTGTGCCGTATGGAGGTTGCGGCCGTTGACTCATCCATCCACGCCGAAATTGACGGCAAACTGTGGTACTTCTGCTGTCCGGGTTGCAAAGATCGGTTCGCCAGCAATCCTGCAATCTTTTTGGAAGTGTGACGATGAGTGTTGCTGATGCGCTTCCTAACCCCGAAGCGCTAGTCACCGCCCTTGCAGCGCAGGACTATCTCGCAGATCCTGGCCTTGCCACCGCCCTGTTTTGCGCAGTCCGCCTGCCGCAGCCGTTGCTGCTAGAAGGTGAGGCCGGAGTTGGTAAAACACAGGCGGCCAAAGCCCTCGCATCAATGCTCAACACTCCGCTGATTCGGTTGCAGTGCTTCGAAGGTATTGATGCATCAGAAGCCCTGTATGAATGGAATTACCCGCGCCAGTTGCTCGGAATTCGTCTTGCTGAAGCGCAGGGAGCGGATATCTCGGAAGCATCGTTGTTTTCGCGTGAGTACCTGATTGAACGCCCGTTGTTGCAGGCATTGGAACATGGCGGTCCAAACCCCGCTGTTCTCTTGATCGATGAGATTGACCGTGCCGATGAAGAGTTTGAAGCGTTCCTTTTCGAAATGCTGGCAGAGGCCACCGTCACCGTGCCTGAACTTGGCACATTGGTTGCGAAGGTTCCCCCCGTCGTGATCTTGACGTCGAACCGCACTCGCGATTTGCATGATGCGCTGAAGCGTCGATGCCTGTACCACTGGATCGATTACCCCGACCTTGAGCATGCAACCCGAATCGTGCAGCTCAGGGTGCCAGCTGCATCTGCCGAGTTGGCAGCGCAGGTAGCCGGCGCAGTGCAACGGTTACGCAGCCTCGATGTGCAAAAGCCGCCGGGTGTTGCCGAAGCGATTGACTGGGTGCACGCCGCATCTTTGCTCGGTATCAAGGCACTCGATGCGCAGGCGGTGGAAGAGACTCTCGGCTCGGTATTGAAGTACCGCGAGGACCAGGACGAAGCCCGCACCGCCGGACTCTCCTGGGTGGCGGGTGTCTGATCGACTCAGTGAGGTAGCTGCTGCCTTTGGCCACCTCCTGCATCTCTCCGGGCTGCCCGTCACTCCAGAGCGCAGCATTCGTTTTGCGACTGCGATAGAACTCGTTGAACCCGATGACCTCAAGCAGCTGTACTGGATCGGTCGGGTCACTTTCCTTACTTCGCATGATCAGGTGCAGATGTACGACAGAGTCTTTGCCCAGGTTTTCAAAGGGATTATCGACATCGCTGATTTTCGCGGGGACAGCGCAAATCCACCCCCACCCTCTTCAACTCCTGCCGGTGATCGCGAGCAGGGAGATCCGAACCGGTCGGGTGAGGCTCCGTCGAACCCACACGGCACCAGCGCCACTCCGGGCAACAAAGAAAGTGAAGACTCCGAAGAAGACACCAGCGTTCTGGCTGCGATGAGCTCAGATGAGCGGCTTACCGAACGAGAGTTTTCGCTACTGAGCGAATCAGAACTCACGTTGATCCGCAGATTGATTGAGAGATTGCCGGTGGTGCCTCCGTTGCGTCGGGCTCGCCGGCTTCGACGTGACCGCAAGGGGAGCGAATGGGATGTGCGCGCCACGTTGCGCCAGTCCTATCGCACTGGTGGCGATCCCGTCCGGCTCGCGCACCGTTCTCGGTCCACGAAACCGCGCAGAGTCATTTTGATTGCCGATGTGTCAGGCTCTATGGAGCCGTATGCCCGGGTGTACCTGCACCTCATGCGTGGAGCCGTCGTCGCATTGAAAGCGGAAGCATTTGTTTTTGCTACCCGGTTGACCCGACTCACGCGAGCACTTGCACTGTCTAACGCCGACGTTGCCTACCGAAAAGTTTCTGCTACTGCTCAGGACTGGTCAGGTGGTACCCGCATTGGGTTTGCCATGAAGGAATTCATCGATGGCTACGGCCGCCGGGGTCTGGCTCGTGGAGCGGTGATTGTGATTGTGTCTGATGGTTGGGAGATTGAGGATCCGGCATTGTTGGGGGAGTCGATGGCGCGTCTTTCTCGGTTGGCCCACCACATCATTTGGGTCAATCCGCGCAAGGCGGCCGATGCTTATGAGCCACTTGTCGGTGGGATGGCCGCAGCGTTGCCGTACATCGATACTTTCCTGTCCGGTCATAGCGTGCGGGCCCTTGAAGATGTACTTGCAGCGATCACGGCTGCGCAAGATAGACCGGACCGCAGCAACCGAATGGCCGCGTAGGGTGTTCTCGTGCTGAGTGTTGATGACTACCGAAACCTGGTTCTGACCGGAACCGTGCCGCTCGCCCCTATTGAACTCCCGTTATCCGACTGCGATGGTTGTGTGCTTGCTGAGGATGTGCGCGCACCGTGGCCGCTTCCTTCCTTCGACAACTCGTCGATGGATGGGTACGCCGTTCGCTCCGCTGACGTTGCGGGAGCCGCGGAAAGTTCACCAACTCGGCTTCGGGTTGTCGACGACGTTCCTGCCGGCTTTCGAGCATCGGTAGAAGTGGAGCCTGGCACCGCCATTCGCATCATGACCGGAGCACCGATTCCGGGCGGCGCTGATTGCGTGGTGCCAGTTGAGGTGACTGATGGTGGCACGACCGATGTCTTGATCAAGGCACCCGCTGATCTTGGTGCATGCATCAGGCGTGCTGGAGAAGATGTTGTTGTTGGCGATCAGGTGATGTCGGCTGGCACGTTGTTAACTGCGCGGCACATCGCTCTCCTCGCTGCGGTTGGTCGGGGTGCTTTGCGGGTGCATCCGCGGCCGCGAGTTGCAGTGCTCTCGACAGGAAGTGAACTCGTTGAGCCTGGCACTGAATTGCGCATGGGCCTGATCAGCGATTCCAACAGTTTTATGTTGGTGGCCGCGGCACGGGCTGCTGGAGCCATTGCCTATCGGGTTCCCCCCGTGATTGATGACGAAGACGCGTTCCTTCAAGCGGTGACCGACCAACTGCACCGCGCCGATCTAATCCTCACATCGGGTGGTGTGAGCATGGGCGCCTACGACACCGTGAAGGCGGTCTTTTCCCGGCTGGGCACTGTCGATTTCATGAAGGTCGCGATGCAGCCCGGCATGCCGCAGGGGTACGGGCGGGTGGGCTCCGATTCGATACCGGTCATCACCCTTCCTGGTAACCCGGTGAGTTCCTACATTTCCTTCGAATGTTTTGTGCGGCCAGTGATTCGCACCATGCGTGGTGTGCAACCCATCTTGCGGGTCACGAGTCCATGTACGCTCACCACCGAGATGCGTTCACCACTGAACAAACGGCAATTTGCACGCGGTCGATATGTGTCAGGACACTCGGTTGAACCGGTGGGTTCCGGCCAAGGCTCGCATGTGTTGGGCGGCCTTTCGCAAGCAGAATGTCTGATCGTGATCCCAGAGGGCGTCGATTTCTTAGCGCCTGGCAGCGTGGTTGATGTGATCGATCTTCGAGAGGATCAGTGATGGCGAAGTTCACGCACCTTGATGATTCCGGGGATGCCCGGATGGTGGATGTCAGCGCCAAAGAGATCGCGGTGCGCTCAGCTACTGCGCGTTCCGTGGTGACCATGAGCGATGAAGTCATTGGTCTTTTGCGTGGCGGTCGTGTCCCCAAGGGCGATGCACTTGCGGTCGCTCGCATTGCCGCAATCACTGGAACCAAGCGCACCCCTGATCTTATCCCGTTGTGTCACCCCATTGCGGTGCACGGCGTTGACGTTGACATCGAGGTGCGCGATGACTCAGTAGAAATAATTGCCACAGTTCGCACCGCAGATCGCACTGGCGTTGAGATGGAAGCGTTGACTGCTGCAGCGGTTGGCGCACTTGCGTTGATCGACATGGTCAAGGGCGTGGATCGGATGGCTGCCATCGCGTGCGTCGAACTCCTGGAAAAAAAGGGTGGTCGGTCTGGCCACTGGACTCGCGCAGGTGCGCAGTGACGTGGCGTGCTCAGGTCATCACGATCTCCACGCGTGCAGCCGCAGGAATTTGGTCGGACACCTCCGGCCCGATCCTGATCGATGGTTTGGGTAACGCTGGCTTCGATGTGACCGGTCCGATTGTGGTGTCCGACGGGGATCCAGTTGAGCAAGCGCTCATGGCGGCGGTGGCTGATGGTGTCGATCTGGTGCTCACCACCGGCGGCACCGGACACACCCCGGCCGATCTCACACCAGAAATGACCCGCCGTGTGATCGATCGCGAATCACCCGGATTGGCCGAGGCGATTCGCGCGTATGGAGTTGCCAACGGCGTTCCCACTGCTGTCATGTCTCGTGGCATCGCCGGCTTGGCCGGCACCACGCTGATCGTGAACCTGCCCGGCTCGCCCGGTGGGGCCAAAGATGGCCTGGCGGTATTGCTGCCGATCATTGACCACCTGCTCGATCAAATTCATGGTGGCGATCACCAGCGCGCTGACTGACTCAGCCGAACGTCCACTCGGCGAGCCTCTAGCGGCGGTGCTGCACTGATTTATCGGCACTTTCACCGCCGATTGAGGCTCACGAATGGGTGGTGCGCCGCACGGGCGCTGAGCACAGTTGGCTCAGGAAAGTTGACTCAGCAGCAGGCTGCGTTCAAGGCAGCGGTGATCTCCCCGATTGCCTGGGGCTCAACTCGGTAGTAGACATTCATGCCTCGTCGTTCTTTGGAAACAAGTCCGTTGGCTTCTAACTTCTTCAGGTGATGGCTCACGGTGGGCTCGGAAAGTTCAACCAGGGGAGCAAGTTCGCAGGTGCATGCCTCACCAGATTCCTGATCGAGGATGTAGCTGACAAGTTGCAGGCGCACGGGGTCGGCGAGTGCTTTGAGTCGGTCGGCCAGGGCAACGGCGTCGATGGCCGATAGCCGCGTTGAGAGTGAAACGGGGGCTGTGCAGCTCTGGGACATGCCCAAAGTATGTCAGGTATTTGACAGATGTCTAATACCTCGCCAGACTCACCCCTTAGATAGCCATCTAAAGCCTCAACAGTGCTAGGAGCCCTCGTGTCCAGAATTCAGCTCGCGCTCAACGTTGCAGACCTGGAGGCGTCAATCGCTTTTTATACCGAGCTCTTTGGCGTGGCACCGCATAAGCGTCGCCCCGGTTACGCGAATTTTGCGGTGGTTGATCCGCCTCTCAAATTGGTACTGATTGAAGTCGATGAGGATGTTCGCGGACACGGCACGGCGGGCGCACTGAATCATCTAGGTGTTGAGGTGGCAGAGGTGGCGGAGGTCGAGGCACAAGCAGCGCGCCTTGCGGCAGCGGGGTTGGCAACTTTTGATGAAAAAGACACCACATGCTGTTACGCCCTGCAAGACAAAGTGTGGGTGCAAGATCCTGCGGGCGCACCGTGGGAGATCTACACGGTGAAAGACGATGACCCGAGCAATGCGACTCCTCCGGGTGTTT
>CAIXFB010000432.1 GCA_903918595.1 uncultured Actinomycetes bacterium | reverse complement strand
GGTATTCGCCTTCAACCCAAAGGTGATCGCGCTACCAGAGCCGTCCAATCTCAACTCTCACTGCTGATTGCGATCTTCCTGTTTCTCAAGGCTGCCTCGTACTGGCTTGACCGTTATGAGCTGGCCACCAAGAGCGAGCAGCTCGTTACCGGATTCACCGGCTTGAAATACACAGACGTCAACGCTGTCCTGCCCGCATTGAACATCTTGACCTTCGTGGCGATTCTGGTCGGCGCATTGTTCCTCGTGAATGTGTTTATCCGCCGATGGGTTGTTCCCATCATCGGATTAGCGCTGATGATTTTGACCTCCATCGTCGTCGGCGGTCTTTACCCCCTCTTCGTGCAGCAGTTCCAGGTTCGCCCGAGTGAATTGGTTCGCGAGCAGCCATACCTTGAGCGCAACATCGAGGCCACGCGCGCGGCCTATGACATCGAGGATGCGGAAATAACTGAGTACGCAGGTTCGGTGTCGCCACCCACGCAGGAAACCCTCGCTGCCAACGCGGGCACGTTGAATAACATCCGCCTTCTTGATCCGGCTGTGGTCTCACCAACGTTCAACCAGTTGCAGCAGATTCGTGGCTACTACTCGTTCACCCCACGCCTTGACGTCGATCGATATGACCTTGAAGGTGGCCAGCGCGGTGCGATCGTGGCAGTGCGTGAGATCAACCTTGCGGGCATTCCCGATGGCCAGCGCAACTGGACCAACGAACGTGCGGTCTTCACGCACGGTTACGGGTTTGTCTCGGCCTATGACAACACTGCTGAATCAAATGGTCAGCCAGACTTCTTTGCCAGTGATATCCCTCCGGTGGGCCCACTCGATCTTGAACAGCCCAGGGTCTACTTCGGCGAATTGAGCCCGAGTTACTCCATCGTGGGAGCCCCTGAAGGCTCACCGGCGATCGAGCTCGATTATCCCGATGATGCAAGCCCCACTGGTCAAAAGACCAACACCTATCAGGGCAGCGGTGGTGTGCCGATGGGCTCTTTCTTCGGAAAGATGCTGTTTGCTACCAAATTCCAAGACAGCAATATTCTCCTCTCGGATTTGGTGAATGCCGATTCGCAAATCATGTGGGATCGCACGCCACTGACGCGGGTGAACAAGGTTGCACCATGGCTCACACTGGATCAAGATCCGTATCCCGTGGTCGCTGATGGTCGGATCCAGTGGATCGTCGACGGCTACACGATGTCGAACGACTACCCCTATTCGAGTCGTGTGTCTCTCTCTGATGCCACATCTGATTCGCTGACAACGCGCACTGGTCCGGCGGGCCTGCTCCCGCGGGATCAGGTGAACTACGCGCGCAACTCGGTCAAGGCAGTTGTCGATGCATACGAAGGCACTGTCTCGTTGTACGCGTGGGATGCAAGTGATCCGATTTTGCAAACGTGGATGAAGGCGTTCCCCGATGTGGTGAAGCCACTTGATGAAATGCCGGATTCACTCGTTGAGCATGTGCGCTACCCGCAAGATCTGTTCAAGGTGCAGCGCGTCATCATGAGTCGCTATCACGTCACGGACGCCACCACTTTCTACAACGGCACTGATGTGTGGATCGTTCCCTTCGATCCGACGGTGAGCCCTTCGCAGGTCTTCCAACCGCCCTACTACCTGACGCTGCAGATGCCAGGTGAGGAGTCTGCGTTCTCCCTCTCCACCACATTTGCTCCGCAGCGGCGGCAAACTCTCGCCGCTTTCATGGCCGTGAACTCTGAACCTGGGGAGAACTATGGGCAGTTGCGGGTTCTTCAATTGCCCAGCAACACAACCATTCCTGGCCCGCAACAGGTGCAGAACAACTTCGAGTCTGATCCGGTAGTGAGTTCCCAGCTTTCACTGTTGAGGCGGGGTGGCTCCGAGGTGCAGTTAGGTAACTTGCTCTCGCTGCCGTTCAATAACGGATTGCTGTATGTGGAGCCGGTGTATTTGCGGGCTGCAGCTGATGGTTACCCACTTCTGCGCAAGGTGCTGGTCGGCTACGGAGCCAATGTTGCGTTGGATGACACGCTGACTGGCGCTTTGGCTCAGGTCTTCGGAACGTCACCCATCGCTACGCCTGAACCACTTCCTGAAGAGGGGGTTGATCCCGACTCGGGAACTCCAACACCGCCGTTGCCGCCGGTCACACCTGAACCGAGCACCGGGGATCCGAGCCTGGATCTTGCGATCGCAATCGCCGAGGCCCAGTTGGCCTACGACGATGGCCGACGCGCCCTGGCGGTTGGTGACTTCACCGCCTATGGACTGGCGCAGGATCGTCTCGAGGCTGCCCTGGAGAAGGCTGCAGTGGCGCAGGCTGAGCTGGAAGGCGGCCGGATCCCGGAGCCGGCACCGGAGGTTGTGGTGGAGGAGAACCCAGCGGCATGACCGCGCAGTACTGGGACGACCGCTATGCCACGATCGGTGGCTCGGCGGTGAGTTGGTTCCAGGGCTCTCCGGACACTTCGCTTCGATTGATCGGCGAGGTGTCTGCGAATGCTGCCATCGTCGACGTGGGTGGCGGTGCGTCCGGCCTTGCCGGTGCGCTGCAGCG
>CAIXFB010000431.1 GCA_903918595.1 uncultured Actinomycetes bacterium | reverse complement strand
CTGATCGCAGTGGTCTGCCTGCTTGATCCCCACCGGGAACATGAGGCCACCGTCTATTGGGACATGAGCATTCTTGGCAGGTCCGCAGGTGAACGATTTGTTGCGCACGATCTTGTTACCGACTCGCACTGGACGTGGGGACCCTCTACATATGTGCGTCTCAGTCCTTGGGAGCATGTGGCGCATATTGTCCACATCTCAGAAGCGCCACGATGAGTGCGAAAGGTGTGACTGCTCGCCCTATTTCGGGTGGTGAAATAGATCAACTAGCCGATGGCCGCCACCATGATCCGCACTCACTCCTTGGACCCCATGCACACAACGGAGGCATCACGATCCGTGTTCTTCGGCCTAACGCGCGATCAGTGACAGCGGTGCTGGCACATGAACGGATTCCCTTTCTTCATGAGTCACGTGGAGTGTGGTGTTGCGTCGTCGACAAGGACGAGGTGCCGGATTACCGATTAGATGTGCAATACGACGACGCCCCCATCCCCGCCGATGACCCGTACAGATTCCCACCAACCGTTGGCGCACTGGATCTGCACCTGATCGGTGAGGGACGGCACGAGCAATTATGGGAAGTTCTGGGATCACATGTACGGTCCTTCGATACGGATTTCGGCCCGATTTCCGGCGTTTCTTTTGCCGTGTGGGCACCGAATGCTCAAGGGGTTCGAGTCATCGGCGACTTCAATTTCTGGGATGGCAGTGCCCATCCGATGCGCTCGTTAGGTTCAACAGGAGTCTGGGAGCTATTCATTCCCGACATCGGTGATGGCACCTGCTACCGATTTTCGATCATGGGCCAGGATTCCGTGTGGCGAGGAAAATCCGATCCGATGGCCTTCGCAACGGAAGTTCCACCCGCCAACGCATCGCGAGTGTTCACATCCCAGTACATCTGGGAAGACGACTCTTGGATGACCTCACGAGCAGCCCGAGATAGCCACACCGGCCCGATGTCCACCTATGAAGTGCATCTTGGATCCTGGCGCCCTGGCCTCACCTACTCGGATCTGGCCGAGGAGCTCACGGCCTACCTCCTAGACACCGGATTTACCCACGTCGAATTTCTACCCGTGGCCGAGCATCCATACAGCCCTTCATGGGGCTATCAAGTCACTTCCTATTACGCACCTACCTCCCGTTTTGGTTCACCCGATGATCTGCGGTACCTCATCGACCGGCTACACCAGGCGGGAATTGGGGTGATCATTGACTGGGTGCCCGCGCATTTCCCCAAGGATGACTGGGCACTGGCCACATTTGATGGCACGGCACTGTACGAGCATGCTGATCCACGCCGCGGCGAACATCCCGACTGGGGAACTTTGATTTTCGATTTTGGCCGAACCGAAGTTCGCAACTTCCTTGTAGCAAATGCCACCTACTGGCTCGAAGAGTTCCACGTTGATGGTTTGCGTGTGGATGCAGTGGCTTCAATGCTGTACTTGGACTACTCCCGAGAAGAAGGTGAGTGGTACCCCAATCAGTTCGGCGGACGAGAGAATTTGGACGCTGTGGCATTCATCCAAGAGATGAACGCCACCGTGTACCGGCGAGTACCCGGCATAGTGACCATCGCAGAGGAATCAACAGCATGGCCTGGCGTGACGCAACCAACCTATTCAGGTGGACTCGGCTTCGGATTCAAATGGAATATGGGTTGGATGCACGACTCGCTTTCTTATATTCAACATGAAGCTATTCACCGTCAGTATCACCATCATGAGATGACGTTCTCGATGATGTATGCCTACAGCGAGCGATTCATCCTGCCTATCTCGCACGACGAAGTAGTGCATGGCAAGGGATCACTTATCGCCCGGATGCCTGGTGACCGATGGCAGCAGCTCGCCAACTTGCGCGCCTATCTTTCATACATGTGGGCGCATCCAGGAAAGAAATTGCTTTTCATGGGGAGTGAGTTTGCGCAAAGTGACGAGTGGGCGAGCGAGCGCGGGCTCGATTGGCATCTTCTGCAGTTCGCTGAACATGCGGGGATTCTTGCCGCAGTCACCGATCTCAATTCGGTCTACAAGCGCACACCTGCATTGTGGGAGCGAGACGATGATCCCACCGCCTTCGAATGGATCGAGGCCAATGAGGCCACCATGAACACCTTCAGTTGGCTCCGTTGGGACGCTAGCGGTGGTTGTGTTGTCGTAGCTGTGAACCTCTCGCCTGTACCGCGAACAGACCATCGGATCGGCCTGCCATTCTCTGGAAGATGGCAGGAAATTTTCAATAGCGATGCGCAGCAATACGGCGGCACCGGGATGGGAAACCTAGGCGAGGTGATTGCCTCAGCTGCACCCATGAACGGCAGAGAATTCTCGGCCGCAGTTGTGCTGCCACCACTTGCTGCCGTGTTCTTTGAGTACCGGCCAGCGAACAACTAGAACAGAGCACTCGCTAGTGCCGTTCGAGCGGGCGCTACCGCAGGATCACCACCGGCTAATGCAAAGAGTGAGATGAGATGCGCCCGGGCGGCGTTGCGGTCATCCCCCGAGGTGCTTCGAACACATTCGATGAGTCGGGCAAATGCGTCTGCCCACGCGCCATCTTGAGCATCGAAATCAGCAGCAGCACATTGCGCTTGAACGTCAGATGGATCTGAGGCGGCGGCTCGAACCGCATCAGCGTCTTTGCCCTCAGTGCGTCGAAACAACTCAACGTTTGCTAATCCGGCAGCAGCATCCTCATCACCTGGTGTGGTGACGAGGATCTCTCGGTAAGCGGCCTCCGCGGCATTCCAATCACCTGCATCTATCGCTTCAGCGGCAACGTCAAAGCGAGGATCTTCTTCAGGTTCGATACGTTCCTCGACGCTTTCTACGGGCGGGGCAGCAACCATGCCAGAAACCCCTTGCTCCGCAGCGACCTTCAGCAACTCGTCGAGGATGAGACGAATCTGGGCTTCGGGTTGTGCACCTTGGAACATCGGGATGGGCTGACCCTTGATCACGGCAAAGACGGAGGGGATGGACTGCACTTGAAATGCAGCAGCAATTTGCTGTTCCGCATCGACATCAACCTTGGCAAGGACCCAGCGCCCGGCATATTCCGCAGCGAGCTTTTCAAGTAGTGGCGATAGTTGCTTGCAAGGACCGCACCAGGTCGCCCACAGATCAAGAACAACGGGGACAGTCATGGACTGTTGGATGACATCAGCCTCAAAGGTTTCGGTGGTGACGTCGATCACCACTCCAGCCGGGGCAGCCGAAGCGCCACTCGCAGTATTCGCAGCGTTGGCCTTGCTTGCCGCCAAGGCACCTAGATCAACGGCTCGGGCAGCAAAGGAAGACATACTCATCCCCATATTGTCCCGCATGGGGCCGGGTGAATCCGCTCTGGGCCACAATGGGCACATGCATATCTCCGCGCGGGTCGATTACGGCATGCGGGCGCTGTGCGAATTGGGGGCCCAGCATCGCGTGGACCCTCGCGCACTCACCACGGGTGAGGAAATCGCCCAGGCCCAATCCTTACCCTGGAAATTCCTTGAAGGAATCCTGCGCTCTCTTCGTCAAGCCGGCATTGTGGCCAGCCAGCGCGGCGCCGACGGTGGATTTCGGTTGGACCTCGCACCGGATCAGATCACCGTGGCAGATGTGGTGCGCGCACTTGATGGTCCCCTGGCGGCTGTGCGCGGCGAACGCCCAGAAGATGTGAAGTATGCGGGGGCAAGTGAGCACTTGGGCGAAGTATGGATCGCCATGCGAGCGGCAATGCGAGAGGTGCTGGAGCACACCACTATCGCTGACATTCTCGATGGAGCACATTCGACGCGGGTCACAGAATTTCTTGAATCCCCAGGTGCTTGGCAGCGTCGATAACTCAGGCGCTCTATGAATCGCTCAGTAACTGTTCCACAGCCTGGTGCGGGTCGAGTTTTCCATCAGCGACTTTCGCAGCCAACAGGTCCAGAGCCTTTCCGCGAGATCCCTGCTTCATTTCACGTTCGATACGGTCCACCGCGATATGGAGGATCTCGGCTCGAGCGCGGGTCAACCGCCGGTGCGCCAAGGCTCCCGTAACGTCGAGCCATTGTTGATGAGCATCAATTGCATCAACGAGATCAGGGATCCCCATGGCGGTCGATGCCACAGTCCGAACAACGAGCGGAGTCCAATCAGATGCATCCCGCATCCCGAGACCAATCATGCTGCGCAATTCACGCTCCGCCGAATCAGCTCCGTCTCGATCGGCCTTGTTCACCGCATAGACATCGCCGATCTCCAGCAACCCGGCCTTTGCAGCCTGCACGGCATCGCCCATCCCCGGAGCGATGAGAACAACCGTGGTGTCGGCGGTCGCTGCGATCTCCACCTCTGACTGCCCCACCCCAACCGTCTCAACCAGAACGAGGTTGAAGCCGGCCGCATCAAGAACCCGCAGTACGCGGCCAGTTGCTGCGGCGAGTCCGCCAAGATGCCCGCGCGATGCCATCGAGCGGATATAGACGTCCGGGTCGGCTGAATGTTCCTGCATTCTGATGCGATCACCGAGAAGTGCACCCCCAGAAAACGGTGACGAAGGATCTATGGCGAGTACTGCCACTCGCAAACCGCGCCGCCGAAATTCATGAACGAGAGCCGAAGTTGTCGTTGATTTTCCCACTCCGGGAGCACCCGTCAACCCCACCACCGCTGCGCGCTCAGCACCAGAATTCAG
>CAIXFB010000430.1 GCA_903918595.1 uncultured Actinomycetes bacterium | reverse complement strand
TTGGCGAAGCGCTCCCAGACTTCGGTGTTGGTAGTGCCGCGTGTGCATGCGGTACCGCAGGCCGCCGTTGTGGTGAACACACACGCGGAGAGCGGAACTGAACGCGCAGGCAGTGACACCTTTGAATCAGTGCGTGAGTACGTGGTCGGTGACCCACAGAAACTTGTGCACTGGAAAGCATCCGCCCGCGCAGGCAAACTCATGGTGCGCCGCATGGTGGACACCACCATGCCGTGGCTATTGGTGGCACTGGACGTGAACATCAAGGCCTATGACAGATCTGGATCGCTCTTTGACGACTTCAACCCCGAAGCCTTCGAGGAGAGTGTCGAAACGGCGGCGTCGTGGGGGTGGCACGGGTGCGGGTCACAGCAACGCGTGTTGCTCACCACGACTGCTTTGTCGGGGACAGGTGCTGAAGCAGCTGTGGAAGTAACAATCCGCAACCGTGAGTCTGCACTGGACTGGCTGGCACTTGTTGAGCCACTGTCTTCTGAGGCGTGCGGACTCGCGCGTGTGAATGCACTGATCAGAAGACACTCAGTGTTACGCGCTGTGGTCATCACAGGTGCGCAACATGTGGGCGCGTCACCGTGGATTAGTCAATTGCAGCGGCGAATGTCTGTAACGACAATTGTTGGCCACTCATGAATAGACCCACACATCCATCCGCATGGGCACTGTGGCCAACACTGGCCGTGACCTGGGTTGCGTTCAGTCACGTGGTGTCTTTCCAAGGGCTATTCATCTGGGTGATTGGCGGATCCATCCTGACCTCAGTAATTGTTCTGCCATTGGCGTTTGCGCACCGAAGAATCCTTGCCCTGTTGGCGGTGCTGGTCATACCTTTACTGATTGGCGGGTTGGCGGACTTCTTTGGTGGGAACAGCGCCGGACCCGTGACGCGATCAGCACTCATGGCATCGGCTGTGACCGGAGCCATGTGCGTTGTATTGGCCGGGCGTTACCCGCAATGGATCGTGCCGATATCAATCCTGCTCCTCAGCGGGGCACTGGGACTGGGAGCCGCCGACCAGGTGCTGTGGTTGGTGGGAATGTGGACTCTCGCAGCAGCACTCACCCTGAGCATGCTGGGCCCATACCGACAAGAGCATCTGCGCGACCGCCAACGATTAATACCTTTCGCAGGCATGCTGACCTTGACTGGACTAGTTGCAGTTGTCGGCCTATTGGTCGTTGCGCCTCTCGCCGGGTCCCCATGGACCATTCCAGGAGCCGGGACAGTGGAAGCCTCGGCGGATGCTGTTGCTCCTGTAGTTGTTACGGAGCAGTCAGTACAACCTCCTGTTGCTGTGTCTGAGTCTGAGTCGATTGTGGAGCAGGTGATTAATTGGCTTGTGGTGGTGCTACTTGTTGTGCTGTTAGTGGTGGCGCTGCTGTTTGTGTTTGCAGTGGTGAAAAGGGTGTGGGCGGCAATTCAGTGGTCACTGTTGCGCTTTCGATTACGGCGCGGTTTACCTGAATCCCAAATTGTTGGAGCATGGACATGGGTGCGCATGCGGCGCTTGCGGTATGACAACCCGTTGCCCGTGTGGATGTCACCAGACATAGCTCAGGATTGGGCTCGAACCAATGGCGAACATGATCTGGGTGTGGTTGCAGCGAATGCATCTTTGATTACTTTCAGTCCAGAAATTGATGCTTCGGTATTGCCGTTATTGAGTGCAGCCTCATGGTCCGCGGCCCTCACCTGCGGTCGAGCATCTCCGGGATCGCTACGGCAGCGGTGGCGGTGGTCAGCACGGGGACCTCGCGTGTCCGATTTGAGTTGCGTACCCGCAACGCGTTAGATGGGACAGTGACCAAACGCGGGTTGGCCCTTGTTGTTTCCATTTTTTTGGTGACGACTGTGTTCGTGGCACCGCCAGCACCGGCGACTGCACCGACCGTTGGTCAAACCCTGCAAACACTGGTGGTGGCTCCCGCCATGACACTGGGATTTACTTTCAAGTCCTTTGGCGCTCCGCGCCCCAAGGCAACCGATGCACGAGGATGCGGGGAACGCCAGCGTGTGTTGATTGCGAGCGCCACGCAAGCACCACGTGTTGGTGCGGGGTGTCGGCTGCTTGGGGGCATTTGGGTAGTCAATGGCAAGTCTGTGGGATCCGCAGCGCGGATCGAGGCAACGCCTTTGGTGTCAGAGAAAGGTGCGTGGGCACAGGGCGCATTCGGTTGGTCGCAAGCAACCCAACGGTCCTTTGTTCGCTGGTACCAAGAAGGGCCGCGCGAATGCGCTATTACTTCGGCACCGGCAACTCGTGGATGCGGTTACACCATGCAGCTCAAGGGGACTTTCCAAAAGACTGCGTCGATCACAGACTTGATGCTGCAAACGCAATCGCGATTGACCTGCCCGCAGAGCGCCGGAATTCTTGGAATCCTGTCCTCGTGGGGACTTGCATTGGATCCTGGAGTCCGAGCGCGAGTCGAAGCCGCCGATTGCCTTACCACCGCCGTGAAAGTCGTTGCGAAAAACCGGATCAATCCGGTGAACGCGAAAACCGTGGGCAATGACTACCTATCAGCGGGCGCACTGGGTCAGGCGTACACACCAACATCTGTGCTGTCCGCACCCGCCGGTCCCGTGATCACCTCCGATCAATTCGGATTGCACATTCCCGATGTCAATGGACCTATTCCCACTCTGCCTTTCGCCTGGTTACGGTTATGGGATGCCAAAACCGGATGGGAACCACTCGAACAATCACGTGGCACCTACTACTGGCAGTGGATTGATGATTCAGTTTCATTTGCTGAAGCACGTGGGTTGAAAATCGCATATGTTTTCGGTGACACACCAGCGTGGGCCGGGCCATCATCTGCATTCCCACCCACCCAACTTTCTGAGTTCCAACGCTATGTCAATGCGGTTGTTTCCAGATATGGGAATCGGATTCATTCGTATGAAGTGTGGAATGAACCCAACCTTAATTCGCCCATGTCAAAAGAGGTTGCCAATCTGGTCGACATGACCTTGGCGCTGGGATCAGCCGTTGATCGGTGGGCACCAGCATCACTGGTGCTGACCCCTTCCACCACCATGCGCACAGATGCGACCGTGTATCCGTTCTACACCGACTACCTGTTACCTCTTGCTGCTCGGGGTTGGCCGGTCGATGGCTTCAATGTGCATACATATCCACGTGCCGCTGAGGGTCCACTTGTTCGCGCTGCACAGGTCAGCCAGTTCAAGCAAATGCTGGCTTTGGCTAAGGCACCCGCACTACCGGTCTGGGACACGGAAGTGAACTATGGCCTTGCCGGACTACAAGAACCAAAGCGCGCGATCGAACCACCCTTTTCATCTGGATACCTGTCTCAAACATTCCTAGATTCAGTTCGACTGGGAATCACGCAAACTGACTGGTACTTGTGGTTCCCGCGTGACTATGCACTCCTGGGGATTCAAACCACACCATTCACCACCGAAACAAATGCGGCCTGGACATGGACGTATAACCAACTGGTTGGCTCGCGATTACGTGCGTGTTATGACTCGACCGAGGCAGTGGCCTGTGGATTTGAACGCAATGGCGAAAACTTCGTCATTGCTTGGTCACCCGCCGGGGCCCAGGTTCGCATCGAGGTGCCTGCCGGGCTAAACCGTCAATGCGGAATCTCCGGTGCATGTTCGGGGATAACCGGTGGCGCCGTCACCGTAGGAATCGAGCCAATAAAACTGTCCTAAAACGCATTGACCGCTGGCAAGAAGTGTGTGTGAACGGTCACGTCGGCAGGGAAAACCCTGCCATTGGCGGGTAACCCATGCCGGCGTATGGCAGAATTCTGCCCTGAACTTACTCGCACAGCGAGCTTTCACGTCCCTGAGAGCCGAGGTATTTCCATGCATGCGACAGCGGAGCAAAGCTTTGCATGGCTCCGCGCACGCATGGCCGAGCTTGATATTGCATCCCTGGACGAATTGGCAGTTCGCTGCTCCTCAGACAAAGGGAATATCTCGCGAATCTTTCACCAACAACAGCGACCACGTGTAGACGCTCTCGAACCCTTGGCCAATGGACTTGAGGTCAGTGTGTATGAACTCCTTGTGCGCATTGGGGCAGTTGATCCCGAAGATGACACTCCCCCTGTGGTGACTCGATCGGGACAGAAAATCACTTTCCGCTGGCCCAAATGTTAATTGCTTTTTAGAGACGCCCGCATGCCCAATTCGGCGGGTGTTCCCGGGCCGAATTGCATGAAATCCAAGGAAGCAAGATCCGTCCACGCGTACCAATAGGTGCGTGGGATTTTGAGTTTTCTGATCATCTTGTTGGTCGCAATTACCTTATTTGTTTGCTGCTCTGCTGTGAGGTTGCCTTGGAAAAAGTTCACCTCGGTCAACCAAATCGGAATCCCTGCCATGCCGGCGCGTTTAGCTTGGTTGTTGAGAACCCGAAGAACATCTTCAAGATCCTTAGGGTTTGTTTGGGGGTTGGGATACCAGTGGAAACTCAGAGCATCTACTCTCGCATCATCTTCTTCACCACTGGTGGTGGCGGTCAACTCACGCCAGAAGTTACTGACTAAACGAACTGATGGGTAATCGTTGGTAACAAGGACAGGAGCAGGTGCAACCACGGTGGCGGCGGGGTCAACTTCGTGAATGATCCGCGCGGCTGCGCGCACAAGGTCGGCTAGTTCTTGGTCGGTGCCATTCCAAAAACTCTTTATATTTGGTTCATTGCCAATTTCATAAGAAGTGATCACACCTTGATACCGAGTGGCGACCGTGGTGACGTAATCCTCCCAATCAGCCATACTGGTGGGCATGGATGCAGAACCTGGTCCAAGCCAGTGGGCATCGGTACTCTGAATCGAGCTGGCCGCCCATGTCGGGGTTCCCCAGAGCACCAGCGTGACGTCTTGGACACCATGGGTGCGGGCTTGTTCAATATGGGCATCGAGGTTCGAGAAATCCCAAAGATCCTGACGGGGCTCGAGGTTCAGCCACGCTGTGCGGGTATCCCACAATCTCACCGTGCTCACTGGGAAATCCGGGTACTCCGGGCGGCGTTCGGTCAGGGTGCCATCTCGCTCAATTGCTGGGCCACCAATTGCCCACGGCACGTGTAGGCCAATGAGCTCTTGCTCCATGCCAGGTTGAATCACACATGGTTCGCCCGAACCTGATTTCCCTTGGCCGGGTTCTTCACATCGGGCAGTGCCCTGATTCACGAACAGAAGTGAGGCCATAGCTATGGACGCAATAAGGAGTACGAGGCCCCACGCTAAAAAGCGAAACCTCGAATTCCGTTGTGATTGCGCGGGCGCAACAATCATGGGTGTAACTCACTTGGCGCTGAAGCCGGTATGGAACTGCCATGCCCGAATGACCGCGGAGCTATGTTCACCCAGATGGTGAGCGGCTTGCCGAACCTGTTGGTACGACAATCCAGGATGCATGATGACTTTGAGTCCATCGGAATGTTCCTCTACGTGCATGAACTTCTCTGCTTCCGGATCGGCGCCCCACGCTAAATCGATCAGTGGCCCCTCATTGCTTGCCCCGGTGTTGTGCGGCTGTGTCATGTTCTGCCCCCGAAAGGAATCCTGCTCGCAGGGGACAGGTGTGAATTTCGGATTGAAACACACTTAGACAAAACCAATACCCGAATAAAACCTACCATCAGCCAGTTCTGTTGACCACGTAATCACATAAGGCTTCGAGTGCTTTGCGAGCTGGCACATCAGGAAGGGTTACAAGAAGATCGCGCGCACTGTTCGACCATTCATGGGCTTGCATACGCGCTTCTTGGAGTGATGGGTGCATGCGAATGGCCGCTAGAGCCTCTGCATGTTCGGCATCATCGGGTAGTGGTCTGCTGAGCAGTTCGCGCAGGCGCTGATCGTCTGGTTCGGTGCCGTTCAATGCATACAGCGCGGCAAGGGTGGGCACTCCCTCACGCAAATCAGTACCTGGGGTCTTACCAGACTGCACCGACTCCGAAGTGATATCGACGATGTCGTCGGCAAGTTGGAAGGCAACGCCGATAGCTTCACCGAATGCGGTCATGACGGCAATGACTTCATCGGATGCACCAGCCATCATGGCGCCGAAGCGGCCAGAAGTGGCGATCAAAGAACCGGTCTTATCAGCAAGGACTGCGATGTGGTGCTCCACTGGATCAACACCAGCGGCTGGGCCAATGCTTTCGCGGATTTGCCCAACGCAGAGCCGCTCG
>CAIXFB010000429.1 GCA_903918595.1 uncultured Actinomycetes bacterium | reverse complement strand
GCTCACCCATCATGACGATCCGATCCCGAAGTTCGGCACCAATTTGATTCTGCGCCAGCCAGCATGGCTTGGACCGGTGGAAACTCGCCCGGCGGGCGTGCCCAAGTCTTCCTCGTGGCGCCCCGGCAACACGTTTGTATTAACCGGCCTCGACATGGTGAATGCAATGGACGTGCGGCCTGGGGATTTTGGTCGCCGTGGTCACGACTACCGAGAAGACATCGCGGAGTTTGTTTCCTTCACCTATGACCTGCCCTGCTCAGCAGAACAGATGGCGAGTGTGGAGTTCGCGTTGCGGGATCGTGAACTGAAGTGGGCTGAGAAGCGGGTGGTTGCCGAACAACTTGCTCGAGCTCGTGAGTCAGTTCTGCGCGAACTTAAAACATGGGGAATAAGTGGGAGCGCAGACTCAGACGTAGCTGCAACGATCAAGGCTGATGAAATTTTGAGGTCGGCGCTCACTCAAACGTGATGGTCTTGCTGTTCTCCAGAATCTTCGCAAGATACTTCTCAGTTTCAGGGAACGGTGGCACCCCGTCGTATTTTCGTACCGCTCCGAATCCGGCGTTGTAGGCCGCGAGCGTGTTGTGCAGGCGTTTACCCGGAACCTCTCGAACGAGGCGCCGGTTGACGCAATTCAATTCCGCCGCTGAATGGATGGCATCCACTGGGTTCCACACATCGGCATCCCCGTCGCCATCAGCATCGATCCCATATTGCTCCCAGGTGGGGGGCATGAACTGGGCAATGCCCTGCGCACCGACTGGGCTCACGGCCAGCGGATCCCACCGGCTCTCCGCCCAGATTTGGGTGGCAAGGATTTCCGGGGATACGGCAGGGCAGCGCTCTGCCGCCTCGATAACGATGTCGCCGATCTCGGCGGGTACAACAACCGAGCCGACGTAACCGGCTGTTTTGGCCTCATTGACCCCCCACCACAGGGCTCCGAGGGCTACAGCGGCCACGCAGAGGAGAGTGACCGACCAAGTGGTGATCGAGCGCGAACGATTCTGAGGGGAAGTCATCCCCTACACGGTAACCCGTGTGCAGTGAAAATGCCTTCACCGCGTGCCCGTGCGCCAGTACCTATGCGTACCCTGAGGAGTGTGACCGTGCCACCGAACACCCCGGACCTCACCCCGGCGGCCTTGGAAGGAATGTTTGCCAAGGAATTTGCCGAGGCGTTCGCGTCCATGGGGATGTTCAATCTTGCAGTCTTCGGCAAGACCGGCTCAGGAAAATCCACGCTGATTAACGCGATTTTTGGCCAAGACGTCGCATCCACTGGGGTCGGTGCCCCAGTGACTCGAGGATTGATGTACTACCAGCACCCTGATGGGTTTCTAGGGATCTATGACTCTGAGGGATTTGAAACGGGAACTTCTGGCAATGCGATTCTCGCCGGTCTTCGTTCGCTAATCGCTGCCGATGCCGCCAAACCTGTGGCGGAGCGAATCCATGCAGTGTGGTACCTCGTCCGCTGGTCGGATCGGCGCTTTGAATCTGCTCAGGAGCAGTTTGTGCGCGAACTTGCCGGAATGGGCTTACCCGTCATCATCGTTCTCACCCAGGTGCCCACCCGCGCAGGTGAGATACATCCTGACGCACTTGCTCTGGCCGATCACATCAACTCCCTGCACCTGCCGGTCAGCCCAGATGGGCACGTTGTCCTGACGAACGCACTCGTCGATCAATTCTCTGATTCACCCGTCTACGGGTTGCAAACGCTGCTCGACGCGACGTATGCGGTGGTGCCGCAGGCGGCTGAGCGTGCGCTCACGGCAGCTCAGGTGGTTGATGTGAGTCGCAAAAAAAAAGAAGTGGCGACCATCATCAAACAGGCGGTGACGGTCGCGATGGGGATAGGCGCGATTCCCGTACCTTTCGCCGACGCGGCGGTTCTCGTACCTAACCAAGTCACGATGATCGCTCGCATCACTGCCGCGTGGGGTCTACCGCCGAGTAAGTCACGATCACTCGCTGTGGCTGGGTCGGTAGTGCTGACTGGTGGAGCGACAATGGCGGGACGCTATGCGGTGACAAGTTTGATGAAATTTATCCCGGGTGGAGCGATAGCGGGATCTGCGATTTCAGCAACGGTCGCGGGGACGCTGACCAAGGCGGTAGGCACCGCTTGGTCGAAGGTGTGCGAGTTTGCCTGGAATTTGCCGGACTCAGATCGCGAAGCGTTTTTGAGTGGCCCCGAAGTTACATCGAAATTCACGTCTTTCCTCGGAAAAGGCACTGGTTCACTCGAGAAGAAATAGTTTCGCTGTCAGTGAATTCGTGGAACAAGGCGATCCCGCTTACAGTTGTAACCAGAGGAGGTAGACATGCGTTCACCAGACGAACTCATCACGATCCATCATGAGACGGCTTTTGTTGAGCCGCCCGTGCTGGTTCATGCCTTCGCTGGATTCGTTGATGCCGGCGGCGGGGTCCGGTTAGCTGCCGAACACATCTTGACATCGTGCGAACACACGCTGATCGCATCCTTTGACGTCGATGAGTTGCTGGATTATCGCGCTCGTCGGCCAAGAATGTCCTTCGTCGTCGATCATTTTGCCTCTGTCGACATGCCACAGATTTTGCTGTACGACGTAACGGATAGTCATGGCACTCGGTTCCTTCTGTTGGTGGGGCCAGAGCCGGACTATCAGTGGATGAGGTTCATGGCTGCAGTCGATGCGATCGTCGCTCGTTATGGCGTTCGTCTCGCAGCCGGCCTCTCAGCCATTCCGTGGCCGGCACCGCATACCCGCCCAGTGGGAGTGACGATCCATGGCAGCGATCCAAGTTTGGTATTCGGAATACCGGCTGTGAACGGTGAAATTGAGGTTCCGGGTCATGTTGGTGCCATGTTGGAACTTCATCTTGGACAGAACGGACTGCCTTCCCTTGGGGTGACCGCGCAGGTGCCGCATTACCTCGTGCAATTCGAATACCCCCGCGGTGCGTTGGTATTGCTTGAAGGACTC
>CAIXFB010000428.1 GCA_903918595.1 uncultured Actinomycetes bacterium | reverse complement strand
CGCAGGCGGTCGATGTCGGTGCTCGTCGGGACTTGCTGCAGGCCATTCGCGATAACGCTGCTGAGGGCATCGGAGTACTTCTGGTGAGTATCGAACCATCGGACTTAGTCGACGTGTGCGATCGAATCCTCGTTTTTCGACTACACCAACCATTGGTTGAACTACGAACCGAGAATGCCGATGATGTCTTGGATGCCATCTATGAAGACACGACATCAGCAACTGGAGGACACCATGAGCATTGATCCGCAAAACGAGAGTGCAGCGGCCCGCCTAAGTGGTGACACAGACGCATCCGGTCGGATCATCAGTGACGATGGCGACGTGGCAGAAGCGGCTCCTGCCCCTTCTCGAGTGACCCTTCGCAAGCAGTACGAGCCATCCTGGCTACACACCATCACGAGTAAATATGCACTCGTAGTGGTGTGGTTTGTGATGGCGCTGGTCTTCTACGCGTTGATGCCAGATAAGTTCGGAACTGGAGCAGCTTTCACGTCCATTTTTGGCTCTCAGCAAGTTCTGGTCTTTTTGGCCATGGCCGCGCTCGTCACTTTGGTAGTTGGTGAGTTCGATCTGTCCATCGCCTCGATTATGGGTCTCTCCGCCACGATGGTGACAGTTCTAGCCGGACTTCATGGCGTGAACATTTGGGTGGCGGTAGCTATTGCCCTAGCGGCCAGCGTGATCTGCGGTGCGGTCAATGCATTCTTCGTTGTGGTGTTGGAGGTTTCGTCGTTCGTTGTCACGCTTGGAACAGGAACACTGCTCTTGGGGCTTGCCGAGTTCATCTCCGGCAGCAACATCGTTTCGGTCTCAAACGATGCATTCAGCAATTTGTCGAATTACCGAATCTTGGGCATGCCCGCATCCTTCTATTACGGAATTGCGCTGGGCCTGATCATTGCCTACATCCTGGCTTTCACCCCACTGGGTCGACACATGATCTTCGTCGGCTCCAGCCGGGAGGTAGCGAGGCTGGCAGGAATCCCGGTCCAAGGGATTCGGGCGGGTGCCTACATGGTTGGCGGATTGCTGTCTGGGATGGCGGGTGTGATCTTGGTGTCAACAGTGGGTGGCTTTAGTTCCAGTTCTGCAACCATCTATTTGCTGCCGGCACTCGCTGCGGTATTCCTTGGTACCGCGGTTGTGCAGCCGGGCATGTTCAACCCCATCGGCACATTGATCGCTATCTACTTCCTTGCCACCGGAATTTTCGGCCTCCAACTGCTCGGCTTTTCCGGTTGGATTCAAAATGTGTTCTACGGTGCCGGACTGGTGATTGCGGTTGCGTTAGCGAAAATCGTGCGAAACCGGGCTGGTTCTGCGTAGTTGGTTCATTGGCCAATATGGCTGTAGATCAGAGGTCACCCGACAATTAGCAAAAAATAGGGCAAAACGACCAACCAGAGATGTTCAATTGAGGTTTGTCGAATTCTTTGGTTCTGGATGGCTGCCTGAGGAAACTGCCAGCTGGGCAACATATTGGCCACAAAGATCTGTAATGAATTTTACAGAAACCCTTGCGGAATATCCGACTTGGTGGAATAGTCCCTCTCTAGAACGATCACTACACAAAAGGTCGCACTCCTCGGGAGCGACTCAGAGGCGGACGGGCATTCAACATGACGCTGATGGCGGCGGCAGATTCGGTTACCTTCGACGGCACGAGCCGTATGGTCGCCACTGCTAACTGGAACATTCACTACAATGAACTCGGTAGTGGACATCCGGTGATCCTGTTGCATGGGAGCGGTGCTGGAGCAACTGGCTGGAGCAACTTCTCCAAAAACATCGGCCCATTGGCTGAGCATTTTCGCGTTCTCGCGGTGGACATGCCGGGCTGGGGCAAGTCCGATTCCGCGGCCCCTGAGGACAACGATCACGTCACAGCGCTTGTCGAGTTCATGGATGCCTTGGGCATTGAGAAGGCCGCATTAGTGGGCAACTCAATGGGTGGGGTCACTGTCATGGCGATGGCCGTGCAGCACCCAGATCGAGTTTCCCATGTTGTCACGATGGGGTCCGGCCACATGCAGTTAGCAACCCTCTTCAGCCCCCAGGACGGCTTGTCCGAGGGCCTGAAGATTCTTTTCGAGGGCTATCAGAATCCAACACCTGACACCATGCGTCGCCTTGTGGAAATCATGACCTTCGACAAGGCCAACGCAACTGAAGAGTTAGCGCGTCAGCGTTCGGAATCTGCGCTCTCGCGACCAGACCACCTTGCGAACTTCCTCGCCAGTATTCCTACTGGTGGTCCGGTTCGGTGGTGGTTTGACATTGATGAGGTTCGCAAGATCACCATGCCAACTCTTTTGATTCACGGTCGGGATGATCGGGTAGTCCCGATGGAGCAATCTCTGCATTTCCTAGCACGCATACCCAATAGCCGCGTCGTAATTTTCAATCAATGCGGACACTGGGCCATGATCGAACACTCGGACGAGTTCAATCGATTGGTCATCGACTTTATTTCTCACAACTGAGCAACCGCTCGCCATCACACGGAGGAACACAATGCATGATGCAGTTCGGAGAATCCACGAATCCGCACACCTTCTTCGGGAAGAGTCTCCTAAAAATGACGATGGCGGAAAGCTCACAGAGAAGACCGTCCGCGTCCTGAAGGAATCAGGCGGAGTTCGTCTCCTGCAGTCCAAGGAATTCGGTGGATACGAGGAGCACCCGAACGAGTTCTTTGAGTGGGTTCGCACGGTTGCTCAGTATTCACCCTCAGCCGGCTGGATCGCTGGTGTAGTGGGTGTGCATCCTTGGGAAGTTGCTCTCATGGACCCACGCCTGCAGGAGGAAATCTACGGAGAAGACCCTGACGTATGGACCGCATCGCCCTACGCGCCGATGGGTCGGGCCAAGCCGGTCGAAGGCGGTTACCTCTTCACAGGCGAATGGCCGTACTCAACGGGCACTGACTACTGCGATTGGATCATCCTCGGTGGAATCGTGACCGATGAGGAAGGCAATATCAGTAATCCTCCCGACATGCGTCACTTTGTTCTTCCCCGCGCAGATTACGAGATCGTCGACGGCACTTGGAACGTCATGGGCCTGTCCGGAACGGGTAGCAAGAACGTGCGCATGACGGACTCATTCGTGCCGGAGTACCGCGTCGTTTCCGCAATGCGCATGATCAACGGTGAGTACTACGACGAGCGCCAAGATGGTCACCCCCTCTACGCGATGTCATTCGGCGCCACCTTTGCCACAGCAATTACCTCAGGCACGCTGGGCATCGCTCGCGGCGCCCTCGACGCGTACCGCGAATACATGCAAAGCCGAGTATCCGTGGCCGGAATTGTGGCCAAGGTCGATCCGTTCCAGCAGGAAGCACTCGCTGAGGCGGAGGCTGATCTGGCTGCTGGGATCTCACACATTGAGGTCTGGACAGACCGCATGTACCAGAAGAGTCTTGCGGGTGAGCGAGTCACGCAAGCAGAACGCCTCGAGTTCCGTCGCGATCAGGTGCGAGCCGTCAACCGAGTCATCGATTCCGTAGACAAGGTGTTCAAACTTGCAGGATCCGCTGCTGTCTGGACCGACAAGCCGCTCGAACGGTTCTGGCGAGATCTGCACGCAGGCGCAAGCCACATCTGCAACATCCACGACACTGCCTACACGTCGTGGGCAAACTTCGAATTCCAAACGGGAGTACCTGTCAACACAATGCACTGAGCACAAACACAACAGCCAGTTGGTGCACAGGAAATGATGGAGGCGAAATGTCGGCAGGGATCAGCGAAGTAGAAGTTGGCGTACAGGAACCACAAGAGACGGCAACAGCGAGCGTCACCAAGGCCCTACGCCTTCTCGATGTTTTCCGTCATGAGGGTCCTGTGCTCGGTGTGAGTGAATTGGCGCGGCAGGCGGGAGTTGCCAAGTCAACGGCATTCCGCCTGCTTGCGTTACTCGAAGATGCCGATCTGGTGGAACGCGAGGGCACTGGTTACCGCCTCTCCTGGCGTATCTTCGAACTCGGCACCACTGTTCAGCACCGTTGGCCACACGGCTTGCGTGAAATTGCCTCGCCGTGGATGACCGAAGTGTTTGTGAAATCTGGACTCGTCGTTCACCTCGCAGTTCTCGAGGGAAGTGATGTGCTGTACCTCGAGAAGGTGAGCGGTCCCAGATCTCCACGCACGCCCACAGCAGTCGGTGCGAGAGTTCCCGCAAATTGCTCGAGCCTTGGCAAATCGATGCTGGCCTATTGCAGACCAGAGATTGTGCAGATGGTGCTCGGCGGGTCATTGGCGAGGCGCACCGCTTACTCAGTGACAGAGCCCGGTCGGTTAGCTGCTGAACTGCAGCGAATTCGCGCAGCCGGTGTGGCGATGGATAAAGAGGAAGCCGCGCTTGGATTGGGCTGTGTCGCAGCTCCGATCGTTTACGGAACCAATGTGGTGGCTGCGATATCGGTTGCAGGGCCGGTTCAGAACATGAACTGGACAGCATCCGCAGCGCTGGTCAAAGGTGCGGCCCGAAGAATCGCGATCGACCTTGGCGCAGCAACAGCAGCTTCCTTGGGTGGTCTTTAGCGGTCTGAATTCGCCATCCTGCGGTTTCTCGAAACGGCGAAACCTCCTGCCGAGGCAATGACGATTGCGATGGACATGAGCAGGGGTGGCGAACCTGGGAGTTGACCGAGGACTGTTGCTATTAACGCCCCTAATCCAAATTGCAAGACTCCGATGAGTGCCGCGGCGGAACCAGCGCTCTCGGGGAACGGACGAAGCGCCTCGGTGATTGAATTTGCTGCGCCACCGGAGAAGCAGGCGACTATCAATGCCAAACAGATGATGACCGCAATTACTGGCGCCCCCGCGAGCGTCAGCGCCACGAGTACCAATGCGGCAGTGAATTGGATCCCCAAGAAGGTGCGCAAGAGTGAATTCACGCTTCGACGCCTGAGCAAAAAGATGTTGATCTGACTTCCGAGCACGATCCCCACGGAAATACCACCAAAAGCGAAGGCGAATTGTTGCGCGCTGAGACCGTAACTTCCCATCAAGACCGCCGGAGAAGACGAAATGTATGCGAAGAGCGTCATTGATCCAAAACCAGAAATGAGCGCAGGCATCAGAAACTTGCCATTTTGCATGAGCAACTTGTAGGTCTTCAGTGAACCGATGAAACCATCAGCCGTGCGCATTTCAGCAGGGTGCGTCTCGGGCACGAATAGCACCAAAATCAGGCAGACCGCTCCGAAGGCAGCCAACAAGATGAAGAGCCACGGCCACATCGCCACACCGATAATTGCGGCCCCCACGGAGGGTGCTATCAAAGGCGCCAGCGCAAAAACCATCGTCATTAAGGACATTGTTCGAGCCATCGCGGCACCGGTGTAACAGTCACGAACGATCGCACGTGCAATAACCAGCCCCGCACATCCACCGAGCGCCTGCAGAAGCCGCATCGAGGTGAGCATGGGCAGCGTCGTGGAAAAGGCACAGCCGATTGATGCAAGGATGAAAAGCACAAGTCCGGCAATGAGCGGACGTCGTCGACCGTATCGATCTGACAGAGGTCCATAAAGGATTTGCCCGGCTCCGAGTCCTGCGAACGATGCGGCAAGGGTGACCTGCACGGTCGGGATATCAACACCTAAGGAATTTGCGATGTTGGGAAAGGCGGGTAGATAGAGGTCGGTTGCCATAGGCGCGAACGCGGTGAGGGCGCCGAGGGTAACGAGAAGAAAGTTGCGTCCAGCACGGCCTTGCAACCTGCGGGGAAGCATGGATTCCTCCGGTGGATTCATGTTGGTGAAAGGCCATCATCTGCCACGTGGCTGGAATGTGGGGGACTCGTGTCCCGGCAGGCGGGACGTTCCAGTGAGTGGCACATGGCGCTCGCCAGAATCGGGGGCTCAATTTAGGTTTTTTCCACGATCCAACCCATCGCGGCAGAAAAGGAGGAGCCATGACCCTGACTCAAGAATCAACAAGTCGATTTGTGAAGCAGGAATCGCCGGCATCGATGCTCCAAGTTTGCTCTTTCATGGTCGAGATGATCGAGTGGTCCACTATGAAAACAGTCTGAAACTCGTGGCTCTCATTCCGGATTCTCGACTTGTGCTGATGAACCGCTGTGGACACTGGGCGCAACTTGAGCACGCCGAAGAATTCAACCAACTTGTCGATCAATTTCTTCGCACGCACTGACCGAAAAACAATAAAGGGAGTTGCTATGTCAGAGGTTCGTAGTCTCGGTTACGTCATTATTTCATCCGGCGACTTGGATGCATGGGAAACCTTTGCATGCGATCTGCTCGGGCTACAGGTTGCCGAGAAGACTCCAGACCGGCTCCGCCTTCGCAACGATGAAAAGATCTACCGACTCGAGGTAGTTCGGGGTGAGGCTGAAGGTGTAACGGTTCTTGGCTGGGAGGTGCAGGGCAAGGAGGCACTCGAAGATCTCGTCACGAGATTGGAAACCAACGGCTATGAGGTGACCCGCGATTCAACCGAGGCCGCTCGTGAACGAGGCGTCACTGAGATGGTGAGTTTCACCGACCCCGAAGGTATGCGGGTAGAACTTTTCTATGGCCAGATGGTCGACAAGAACAAGTTCATCTCACCCACTGGCGCGAACTTCCTCACCGGTGATGGCGGTCTAGGGCATGTGTTCCATCTGGTACATCAAGAGGAGCCGATCCGCCACCTCTACCTTGACATTCTGGGCTTCAAGTTGAGTGATTACATTGATTTTGGTCCCATTTATGGCACCTTCACCCACTGCAATCCCCGTCACCACTCGTACGCATTTGCGCCCGTTCCTGGGGTGCCAAGTGGCATCGGGCACATCATGTTCGAAGTTGATGACATCGACATTGTTGGCCGTGCTTATGACAAAGTGTTGAAGGAAAACGCTGCACCATTGGCGATGTCTTTGGGTCGGCACTCGAACGACCAGATGCTGTCTTTCTATGTCAATAGCCCTTCCGGATTCCAAATTGAATACGGAACCGGAGCCATCACGATTGACGATGAGACCTGGGTGCCCAAGCGCTACGACGTTCCTGGGTTCTGGGGCCATGAGCGTCAAATGCCTGTGTGACTCCCACTGAATCTTGCCAAGATTGCGTTTTTTCGGGCTTATGAAGACAAGGCCTGATCTAGCGCATTCTTGGCGAGTTCAACATCTTCTTCCGGGGTAGCTCCACTCACGCCGATCGCTCCACCGGAGGCGACAAAGACGCCGCCGGGCAAAGTCGTGGGCGTGAAAGGAAGTTGCTCGCTCACCTGTTCAAAAACCTCTGGGTACTGAGCGCGCAAACCACCAAGTTCTGATGTATCCGTCCCCATGAGCGCTGCTGTGCCCGCCTTGGCCCGAGCGATTCCCGGTGTGAACCACCGAGCGCCATCCATGCGTGTGGTAGCGATCTCGTTGCCCATCTCATCAACCACGCTGATACTTACGAGAAGTTGATTCGAGGTAGCGGCGAGCACGATGTGGTCAATGATCGCCTGTGCATCTTTCAGATTCACTTGCTGGTCCCTTCTTGTACGCCCGGCAGCGAGATGGTAGCCCATTCCAGAACATCCACGACGAATTCAACGAAGTCAGGAACGGGAACAAGGGCCCGATCTATTTGTGATGCGATGAAGTAGCCATCCGTAAATACGATCACCGATCGGGCTAACAGGCTTGGGAGCGCTGGGTTCGCTGTGGTTGATGCGGTGGGTAGGTTTCGTTCAAACCATGCAGCGATCTGCTCTTCGATTCCTTCACGAATCTTGATAAAGGCGTTTCGTGCCGGTACGTCTTCGGCTGCATGTTCAAGTGTGAGCAGATGACCGATGCGCATGAAGAGGGGCGCGTCTACCAAACTTCGCGAAGATACATTCAAAATGTTGCGCAGTGCATCTGCCCATGATTGATCAGGTTCAGGATCGTCCCAACCTGGCTGGCTGGCAAACCATTCGTCCCAACTTCGTTGAACTACAGCAGCCATGAGGTCTGACTTGTCCTCAAAGAACCAATACACCGAACTGGCTGGCAAACCGGCTTGCTTGCAGATTTTGGAAATGGTGGTTCCCCGGTAGCCGCTGTTGGCGGCAATCTCTTCAGCTGCAATGAGCAGTTTCGTTTTCGAGTCCACCTCGCTCTGCCCTCTGGGCTCGGACTTGCGCTGGCCTGGAGCGGCCACCTCATGACTCAGGGCGACATTCGGATTCGCGAACCATTCACTCACAACGTGAGCCATTGCCTCAGCGAGGATGTCTGTCTGATCGTCCAATTGTCGATCGGGTTGCGCGCTATGGGCAACAAAGAGACCATCCACCAAAGCCAAGTAGCAATGCGTGAGGGTTCGGACCAGTCTTTCTTGATCACCGATGCCAGACGGCAACATGGTCTGCCACCACTCGTCAATGATCTGCCGTGTTTCCACCCGAACGGCAAGAAAACTCTCCTGCGCAGTGATTTTGATGCTTCGCTTTCGAAGGGAAACCATGAGCCCAAGGCGCCAGTATTCGGGCTGTTTCTCCACGGCTCGCAGTGAGTTTTCCAGGCGGGTACCGATCCGTTCTCGAATATCTCCGGTGTAGTTAGCCGGCTGCCATGTCGGTCCATCTCTGCGCCATGACCGGTAACTATGTTCAAGTGCTGCAGCAAGAAGGTCATCTTTATTAGCGAACTGCCAATAAACGGAGCTGGCTGGAACCTGGGCTCGTTCAGTGATGAGCGCCACCGTTGTGCCGTCGTATCCCCGCTCGGCTGCTATTGCGAGCGCAGACTCCAAGATGCGCTGCCTCGACTCAAGGCCTTGACGGTGGCGGCGAGAGGTTTTAGCGGGCATTACTCCTCATTCGCTCAATGGCCCAATGATCGGAAACAACAACGATTCCCTCAAACTGTAGTGATCACTCTAGCCGGATTCAGTGAGTCACCCGTCGGGCCATCTGCCGATTATCCCGCGTTTCACGGTGCGGAACGTCTGACTTCCCATACTCATGGGTTGCTTGGCACCGTTAGGAGTCGAGTTAACGCGACAGTCCGCTAAACAGTGAAACAAGGGGTGAGACGCACAGTGACATCCGTTCTTACAGATGAGCAAGCCCGCATCTTTGGTGACGCTCTGTACGAAGCTCGGGCCACTCGCGTACCTATCGAGCCGTTCACCGATCAGTTCCCCGATCTCGCGATGACTGATGGCTATGCCATTCAGCAGCATCTCGTCAGGCGCATGCTTGACGACGGAGAAGAGATTTACGGTTACAAACTCGGACTCACCTCGAAGGCTATGCAGCAGTTGTTGAAGGTGGACCAACCTGACTTTGGTCCTGTTTTTGCCTCCGCTGTTTATCAGGATGGCGCGGAGTTGCCGGTGGATCGCTTCATCGCGCCGCGCATGGAGGGGGAGATCGGGATCATCCTCGACAAGGAGCTCAGCGGCCCAGACTGCACACCAACCGATGTGCTCAACGCAACTCGCGGACTTGTCGCAGCCCTCGAAATCGTAGATTCGCGGATCGAAGGATGGCGCATCAACCTCGCTGACACTGTTGCAGACCTTGCGAGCAATGGCGCAATCGCGTTTTCCGATCGGGTTGTACCCATTGATGGATTCGAGCCTCGATTGCTTGGAATGGTCTTCAGCAAGAACGGTGAAGTAGTCGCGACGGCGGCTGGCGCTGCAGCGCTCGGAGATCCATTGGCTGCAGTGGCATGGTTAGCAAACACCCTCTCCCCAATGGGCGTCACCTTGCCGGCCGGAGCTGTGATCATGACCGGTGCGCTGCATGCCATGGTGCCGGTTGAGCCGGGCGATGTTTTCGTGGCGGATTTTGATCGCTTGGGTCCGATCACCATCACAATGGCGAAGGGCTGATCATGCGCTGCGTGATTCTTGGTTCAGGAAATATTGGCACTGACTTGATGATCAAGTTACTCAAAGGTACGGACTCTTCCGGTACGGGAACCACCCCGCTTGAGCTGGTAGCTCTGGTTGGTATTGACCCAAACTCTGATGGGCTGGCACGTGCGCGCGCGTTAGGGATCGAAGGTCCGCATGAGGGACCAGAGTGGATTTTGGATCACGCCGGTGATATCGATTTGGTCTTTGATGCGACCAGCGCATATGTGCATGTGCGCCACTACAAGCAATACGCGGAAGCCGGGATCACCGCAGTGGATCTGACCCCTGCTGCGCGCGGACCCAAGGTCATTGCTGCAGTGAACCTGACCGAGCACCTTGATGCACCGAATATAAACATGGTGACATGCGGGGGACAGGCGACTACGCCCATGGTTTTTGCGGTGCGGCGCGCGCTAGAGACATTGCCGTACGCCGAAATGGTGTCGACGGTCGCATCGAAGTCTGCAGGCCCTGGCACCAGACAGAACATCGATGAGTTCACCAAGACAACGAGCACCGCATTGCGTGAAATTGGTGGTGCTGAGACCAGTAAGGCGATCATCATCCTGAATCCGGCGGAGCCGCCCATGATGATGCGTAATACTGTTTTTGCCGCACTTCCTGAGGGCGCTGATCACGATGCGGTCATCCAGTCAATTCATGACATGGAATTAGAAGTCAAGCGTTACGTGCCCGGTTACCGCCTCAAGAATCCTCCGGTGATTGAGGAAGGCCCGTTCAATACTCCTGGCGGAGTGGTTCCCCATCGGGCTGTTGTGCTCCTTGAGGTTGAAGGCGCCGGGGACTATCTCCCGCCCTACGCAGGAAACCTCGACATCATGACCGCGGCCGCGCAGCGAGTCGGCGAGGCCATCGCAGTACACAGAGCAGGAGTTCTGGCATGACCACGAACGTGACAGCGGATTATCGACTCATCGATTCGACCCTGCGCGATGGATCACACGCGATTAGCCATCAATATCGTGACCAGGATGTGATTCGGATCGTGCAGGGCCTTGACGCGGCGGGCGTGCAGGTCATTGAAATCGCCCATGGCGATGGACTCGGTGGGTCCAGCTTCAATTACGGTTTCTCTGCTGTTCCTGAAAAGGAACTCATTGCACGCGCATGCGATGTCGCTGTCAATGCGCAGATCGCCTGTCTCTTGCTTCCGGGAATTGGCCTCGCTGATGATCTTCGTGAAGTCAACGAACTCGGCGTGCAGGTCGCGCGAATTGCTGTGCACTGCACTGAAGCGGACATAACAGAACAACACATCAAGGTTGCTAAATCGCTAGGTATGGAAGCGATCGGCTTTCTCATGATGTCGCATATGAACTCTCCCGAGGGATTAGTGGAGCAAGCATTGCTCATGCAGTCCTACGGAGCCGACACCATTTACATTGCTGATTCAGCAGGGGCAATGACGGTAGATGATGTTCGCTATCGAGTGAGTGCTCTCGTTCGTGCACTCGACGTGCCTGTGGGCGTGCACGCACACAACAACCTGTCAATGGCCGTAGCCAACTCAATTGCTGCCTTTGAAGAAGGTGCAAAGAACCTGGATGGAACAAGCGCAGGCCTTGGCGCCGGGGCAGGGAACTGCCCGACAGAGATTTTGGCGGCGGTCTCCACCAAATACGGAATCGAAACTGGGGTAAATCCGCTGGCTCTGATGGATCTTGCCGAGGATGTTGTTCGGCCGATCATGCCACGTCAACAAGTGATTGATCGGGCTGGACTTCTCCTCGGTTACGCAGGTGTGTACGGGTCTTTCCTTTTGCATGCGGAGCGCGCCGCGGAACGTTATGGAGTTCCCCAGTCCGAAATTCTGCTGGAACTCGGACGCCGCAAGGTGGTTGGTGGGCAGGAAGACATGATCATCGATGTGGCCCTTGACCTCGTGCGCCAACACGCTGAGCAGGAGAATTCCACCTCCTAGGACCTCCAAGTTATGGTGTAGACGTAACTAGACGCCATCTGACACAAAACTTGGGAGCCCGCTCATGAACGAGATCTACGTCGAACCAGCTGATCGTTCGTGGACCGCCACAAAGGTGGTGGCTGTCATCGTCGCCATCTTCACTGCCGGCTACATGCTGCCGTGGGCGATCGCAGCAGTGCGCGACGTTCCGCACTGGTTGGTGTTCTGGGTCAACCTGCTACTCGGTTGGACCATCATCGGTTGGATCATCGCTCTTGTTATGTCTTTGCGCGCCCAAAGACTGAATGTCATCTCCTGAAGTGAGAGTTGGGAAAAAGCATTTCCGCCACTTGTTCACAGGAATAGCTGGCGGAGCAGTGGTGGCATCGCTGCTGGCCTTCACTCCAGCAGAGCCCACACCCAGACTGATCGGGGCTGTGCCTGTGATCGGCACTCCGAATGCACTCGGGATGATGTGGTCAAATTCGAATTTCTACTACACCTGCACTGCGGCGCCACTGAAGTCTCGTGTGCTACTTACCGCCGCCCATTGTGTTTCGGTTGATGACTTTGGAGCGGTTGTTTCACCCGGGGCTATTTCATTGACACCTCTGGGTGGAACCCTTCGGGTTAATGGTGCTGGGTTGGTCGGGGCCTCACCGGTACGCGTGACGCAAGTGGTGGTGCCGGCGGGGTTTACCTCGCCGGATGATCGGGTGCCTGCCAACGACATCGCACTGCTTGTTCTTGGCAGTGATATCGGCGCAAGTCCCTATACGCGCCTAGCGACCCGAGTAGAGGTGGATCGGTGGGTGCGGGAACAGCGTGCTGTTGATGCCATCGGATACGGACTTACGGCCGTGGGTGGAACTGCATCTGAGGTTCCTCGGCAAGCGCAGTTGCCACTCGCTGGCCTAGACCCGGCATACAAGGGCTCGACCGGGTGGACGATTTTTTCCTCAGCTGCGACGGGGGTGAACATCTGCTCTGGGGATAGTGGTGGCCCGCGGTTCACCACCGAGCAAGGTGCCACGCTCCTGGTAGCTGAGACCGCTGGCGGGGCTTGTTCAACGGTTGCGGGTCTCACCGGCGCAGCTTTTGTTCCTATTACCTATCTCGACATCGTGAATCCGGCGCTTGCTGCTGCAGGGTTCCAGACGATTCCGAGTAGTCCGCTGGAGATAAAGGCTGCCCAGGTCGCTGACTCGACCACACTCTGGTGGTCCGCGCCCACCGTCTCACCACAAACCGCAACGAGTTACCAGGTGCTTGATTCAGTCGGCGCAGTGCTGTGCTCCACCGGAGTTACAGCGTGCACTTTCCCGTCAGCAACGATCACATCCACGATCAACGTGCGCAGTATGAATGGCGAGGGTGAAGGTGATGCGGCGTTAGCGCCGGCAGCTGACGTACTTCGACCAGTTGCACCGGCTGCACGAGCAATCAAGAAGCGCGTGCGCATCTTCGCGACCGCGGTTGATTACCCGGCAGTTACCTCGTACGTAGTTCGGGATCGAACGGGGAAGAAGGTCTGCACAATCCCAGCAACCGTCGCACCGCTGGCGTGCACCGTGAAGGCGCAGCCGGGCAGTTATCGCTTCCGGGTTGAGGTCGTAACTCCACAGGGAGTGACCCCAGCGTCGGGGTTGAGTCGTTCGGTCAAGGTGCGGGGTTAGAGAACTTGTTGTACATCATCGGAGCAAGTGCTAGCCGATGGTGAGGACCTGCACTCGCTTGAATGGCTTGATGTTCTTTCCACCATTTGATGTCATGACGACGTTGCAGGTGCCCGAGGGTGCCAGCGGTGTGACGGTGTTATCGCGCACCGCGCAATTGTCCGAGGAAACGGTGACAGGCAAACCGGATGCCATCTTGACTGTCATGGCAGTTGGCGCACCTGCTGTGATCTTGGCGGTGGCGCCACGCTGTACCACCGCACCTGCGACCGTCACGGTCATGGAGTCACCTGTGCGCTCTTTGGCGAGCGGGGTAAAAACTGTCGGCCAGATGCGGAGGTAGGCAGGGTTGGCTGCTTCGCGACCGGCACCGAGCACATATACGGCGCATGTTGTTGATTGAGGTGTTGCTCCAGGCTTGCGGCAATCCACCAAGTTGTAGGTCGATGCACCAGTTTGCGGATTTGGGTTGGTGCCGTAGAACTCTGCATTGACCTTGATCGGGATGGCAATGGCGGCCCGTGCCGTGGGGATCGCCGGGATGTAGGCGAGTGAGCCCTCTGCGGAGTCACAGTTAGTGGGCGCCGAGCGTGGATTGGCAGGCACTTCGCAGTTCAATGCGTACAGACCCACATTTGCAGGCAGGTTCGTTGCATTGATAGTCAACGTCGATGTGGAAACCAAGTTCACCAGCGGAGTGAAGTTGCGCTGACCACTGATGGTGGCGTTGAACGGATCTGCCGCCTGAGCGGGCACGGCGACAACTGCGCCCATGAGTGCTGCAGCACTTGCGATGGCTGCGACTTTTGCTGCAAAGGACTTCACGCTATTCCTCCTGGAATATTTGTTTGGTTACTGCATCGGATGTTGGGTTATCGAAAAGACACTGGAATTGCGACGTCATAACGTCGATCAGCTCCTTGCAGATGATCAGCCCGCGCGACGATGGAACATGAAACGGCACGACAATCAACGTCACCGATTTTTGGTGAAACCTTTATTCGAGTGGTGAATGAGCCTTTCTTGCCATACGGCGTTGTCAAGTTGCGCGCGTAGGGCGGGGGATTGGATGAGATCCACGCGGATGCCTGCGAGCTGCCGTCCATGTCGATACCGCCACCGCACGGCCCTGGTTTTGCGCCCTGTGCAGGGGTTACACAAAGAGCGACGTAAATGCCCACGGCTGGGTTGAATCCTTTGCCCTTGATCGTGAGTAGCTGCCCTGCAGGGTCAAGGCCTCGCTTGAGCGAAGACGTGAGTGTTTGTCCGTTGCCGTTCTGTGCAGCGAGTGCGCTTGGGGCGATAGTGAGAGCCATCACGGTTGCAGCTAGTGCAGATGCCAACATCGCATGCGCGATGCGACGACATGAGCTCATGCATGCAACGTATGCGTTGGACAAAATGGCTTTCCTTGACACGGTGTCGGGGTGTTTCCGACACTGCATCGGGAAACGTCGGAAAACTCTCCCGCATACTTCTGTTATGCGGCGTGCTGGACTCTCCTCAGCATTCGCGAGTGTGATGTTGTGCGTCATGCTGGCGGGCTGTGGGTCAACGAACACAGCCGAGACCCCGGTTGGAACTCCTGTCGACAACATGGCCGATCCCGCCTCGGTGGAATGGCCACTGGTGATCACCTCTGCCTCGCTTCCGGGGGTTACCCCCGTCATTGAAGCGTCCTCAAGTGAATCTCCCGCTCGGATCGTCACGCTTGCGACCGGAGCAGGTGAACTGATCGCGGCGATGGGGGCAGGTGATCGGGTGGTGGGTCGGGATGAAACAAGTTCTGCTCCGCAAATTGCAAGCGCCCCGATCGTGACGAAAGCGCATCAAGTTTCTGCTGAGCAGGTTCTCGCACTCACACCGGATCTGGTGATTATTGATTCGGCCACCGGTCCGGTGGAAGTCCTTGACCAGATTCGTGCGTCG
>CAIXFB010000427.1 GCA_903918595.1 uncultured Actinomycetes bacterium | reverse complement strand
GCGGCGTCCAAGGCGCAACTCGAGCGTGGTGCCCGGCTAGTCGAGTTGCTGAAGCAGCCCCAGTACCAGCCGCAGTCCATGGAGCGCGAGGTTGTGTCGGTGTGGTCGGGCACAACCGGGCAGCTCGACGATGTGCCGGTTGAAGACATCCGTCGCTTCGATGCCGAGTTCTTGGAGTACATCGGCCGCAGCAAGCCCGAGGTCTTCGAAGCGATTCGCACCACCACGGATCTCTCCGATGACACGATCTCCGTTCTGCAGAGCACGATCGCCGAGTTCAAGAAGCAGTTCACCACCAGTTCGGGTGCGCTGCTCGTGAACGACGAGCCGGTCGAGGCTCTCGCCGAGGAAGAGATCGATCCCGCGAAGATCACACGGGCGGTGCGGAGCTAACCACCATGGGTGCCCAACTGCGGGTCTACCGACGGAGAATTCGCTCCGTTCAGGCGACCAAGAAAATCACGAAAGCGATGGAGTTGATCGCTTCCTCGCGCATCGTGAAGGCTCAGCAGCGCCTTGAGGCCTCTACCCCTTACCTCATTCAATTGGTGCAGGCGATCTCCGCGGCTGCCACGCATGCAGCTGATGTGTCGAAGCACCCATTGACCGCCAAGGCGGAGAATCAGGTGCGAGCAGCGGTTCTAGTCGTCACTGCCGACCGAGGACTCGCCGGCGCCTACTCATCAAATGCCATCAAGGAGTCCGAGGCGCTTTCGCGCAACCTCGCAGAGAAGGGCATGAAGGTCGTGCCCTACGTCGTGGGACGCAAGGGAGTGGGCTTCTTCCGCTTCCGTGACCGCGTCATGGGCGGGGAGTACACAGGGTTCACGGATCAGCCGACATATGCCGATGCCCAGCGCATCGGTGGTGATCTGCTCAACGCTTTCCTCACGCCCACGACAGAGGGCGGGGTCGATGAGATCCATCTCGTCTACACGCACTTCTTGAACATGGCCAGCCAGGAGACCAGGGTTCGCAGGATTCTGCCTCTCGAGGTCGTCGATGAGAAGGTCGACCTGACCGAGGGTGGAATGCCATTCCCGTTGTACGAATTCGAGCCCAGTCCCGAGGCTGTTCTTGATGGATTGCTTCCGCAGTACATCAACCAGATGGTCTGGCTTGGACTGCTGATGTCTGCGGCTTCAGAGCATGCAGCTCGACGTCGTGCCATGAAGTCGGCGACCGATAACGCCGAGGAGCTCATCCGTTCACTCACTCGTCAGGCCAACCAGGCTCGGCAAGCCGAAATTACTCAAGAAATCAGCGAAATCGTCGGCGGCGCCGACGCATTGTCCGCATAACGCTAGGAGAAAGAGCCGAACATGACCGCAACGACGCAGACGCAGACCGGTGTGGGCCGAGTGGCACGAGTCACCGGACCGGTGGTCGACGTGGAGTTCCCCGTCGAGGCCATGCCCAAGCTCTACAACGCCTTGCAGGTGGATGTGGACTTCGGACAGGGCGCCCAGATGCTCACTCTTGAGGTCGCCCAGCACATCGGCGACAACATGGTTCGTGCCATCTCCATGCAGCCCACCGACGGACTCGTGCGTGGTGCGCCCGTGCACGACACTGGTGATTCCATTCTTGTTCCCGTTGGTGATGTCACCAAGGGCCATGTGTGGAACACCCTCGGCAAGCCGCTTGACGTCGAGGAGTCCTCGCTCGACATCAAGGAGCGGTGGAGCATCCATCGTTCGGCACCTGCATTCGACCAGCTGGAGTCACGCACCGAGGTGTTCACGACCGGCATCAAGGTCATCGATCTGCTCACCCCGTATGTGAAGGGTGGAAAGATCGGCCTGTTTGGTGGAGCCGGTGTGGGTAAGACGGTCCTCATCCAGGAGATGATTTACCGGGTTGCTGAGAACTTCGGTGGCGTTTCGGTATTCGCTGGCGTTGGTGAGCGTACGCGTGAAGGAAACGACCTTTTCCTCGAAATGACTGAGTCCGGCGTTATCGAGAAGACCGCACTTGTATTCGGTCAGATGGATGAGCCCCCGGGCACCCGCCTTCGTGTTGCCTTGACCGCTCTCACGATGGCCGAGTACTTCCGCGACGTGCAGAAGCAAGACGTTCTGCTGTTCATCGATAACATCTTCCGCTTCACTCAGGCGGGCTCTGAAGTGTCAACCCTGCTCGGCCGAATGCCCTCTGCTGTGGGATACCAGCCCACATTGGCCGACGAGATGGGCCAGTTGCAAGAACGCATCACTTCTACTCGCGGTCACTCGATCACGTCACTGCAGGCAATTTACGTTCCTGCTGATGACTTGACGGACCCGGCTCCTGCCACCACCTTCGCGCACCTCGATGCGACCACGGTGCTCTCTCGCCCGATTTCTGAATTAGGCATCTACCCGGCTGTGGATCCGCTCGACTCCACTTCGCGAATTCTGGACCCCCGCTATGTGGGCGAGGAGCACTACCAGGTGGCTGCCCGAGTCAAGGAAATCTTGCAGCGCTACAAGGATCTGCAAGACATCATCGCGATCCTTGGTATCGATGAACTGTCCGAGGAAGACAAGATCATCGTGGGTCGCGCCCGCCGGATTCAGCGCTTCCTTTCCCAGAACATGTTCGTGGCTGAGGCTTTCACCGGTCAGCCCGGATCCTTCGTACCCGTTGAAGAAACGATCGCGTCCTTCAAGGCACTGTGTGAGGGCGTGTATGACCACCTCCCAGAGCAGGCATTCTTCATGTGTGGCGGCATCGATGATGTCGAGAAGAATGCTGCGGAATTGATGAAGAAGTAGCAATGGGTCAACTCAACGTGGCGGTTGTCTCGGCTGAACGCGCACTCTGGCGGGGTACCGCCAAGAGTGTCGTGGCCAAGACGCCCGAAGGAGAGATCGGCATTCTGTCGGGGCACGAGCCGGTGCTTGCGCTCCTCGTGGAGAGCCCGATGCGCATCGAACTCGAGGACGGCACGAAGATGTTCGTTGCAGTGCATGGTGGATTCTTCTCCGTGGACTCCGACAACGTGAATGTCATCGCGGGCACGGCAGAGCTGGCCGAGAGCATCGACGTGGAGCGCGC
>CAIXFB010000426.1 GCA_903918595.1 uncultured Actinomycetes bacterium | reverse complement strand
TACTCAGTCATGTTGTGACACTAGTTCGCAATGAGCCATCGGCGTTACATAGGAGCACCAGCACGCCTGCACCACCGACATCTCGTGCAGCAGTAATCCCTGGTTGTTCATCTTCATCGCCGACCTGCACAACGGCCTCTAATCCGCGCGCACCCGACGCCACGGCTTGGATCACCGCTGCTTGAATTGCGGTGAGTCCAACACTTTCTAGGTTCACCGATGCACTTGCGTAGGTACGCCCGGTTTCATCGCGAACAGCAGCGCCGGCAGGTGCCCCGATCCTTCCGCGCGCACCCCGCGCCAACGTGATCAGTTTCTGATCTTCCGCGGAGACCTCAGTCATCAGAGTCTTCGAGTTCAATGACTTCTGGTCGAGCCAAAACGGTGCCGACCCGGTTCCGACGTCCAGAACCCTGCTCCGCCTTGAGAGTCCAACCGCCTTCAACGATTTCCGCGTCGACAATTGGCACCCGCCCAAGCCTTCTCGCCATCAGTCCGAGCACAGTCTCAACGCCTTCTTCTTCCGAATCGATCTCAATATCGATCAACTCGGCGAAATCATCAATGTTCATGCGCGCCATCACACGGAACGCTCCATCGGGAAGTGGGGTCACTTCTGGTGCGGCGGTGTCATATTCGTCGGTGATTTCGCCAACGATCTCTTCCAAGATGTCTTCAATCGTGACGAGGCCAGCGGTACCGCCGTATTCGTCAACAACAATTGCAATGTGCACTCGGGCCGATTGCATGTCGCGCAGCAGTACGTCGACCGGCTTGCTGTCAGGAACAAAGTAGGCCTCGCGCATGATCGACTCGACGCGTTCGGATTGACCAGCTTCATGATGCTCGAATGTTCGCCGCACCATGTCTTTGAGGTACACCACGCCAACGATGTTGTCTGCGTCATCACCGATGACGGGGATCCTCGAGTAGCCCGAGCGAAGGCACAGCGAAACCGCCTGACGGAGGGATTTGTTGCGTTCGATGAAGATCATGTCGGTGCGCGGGACCATCACCTCGCGCGAGAAGGTATCGCCCAGCTCGAACACCGAGTGAATCATCTGACGCTCTTCGTCTTCGATGAGTGCCTCAGCCCCCGCCAAATCCACCAGTTCCCGCAGGTCGGCTTCGCTGTCGAATGGACCCTGTCGGAAACCTTTACCCGGCGTGAGGGCGTTGCCGATCAGGATGAGCAGTGTTGCCAGTGGGGCAAGAAAGATTCCGAGCAACCGAATGAAGTTCGCACTCGCCAACGCGATTCGCTCTGCGTGTTGACGCCCTAGCGTTCGAGGCGCAACACCAAGGCCCACATAACTCACAATGATCATGACAATCACGGCAACGAGCACGGCAAACGCGGTCGACCACCCCTCTGCCGGAGCGAGAACTGTTACTGCGAGGTCTGCTACCAGGACGGTGGCGGAAACAGCAGCAACAGTGGAGAGGAAGAACAACACGTTTACATAGCGCGGGCGATCATCAAGAATTTTCAGCAACTTGACGGCACGAACACTTCCTTCGCGCCGCAATTCTTCAACGCGTGATCGTGAAACCCGACTCAGTGCTGTTTCTGCTGCAACAAAATACGCTCCCAGGAGCAACAGGAGGACGACCACAAAGATCCAGCCGAATGATGAAATCACGCAGTCCCTGCCTCTTGTGTTGATCGGATCCAGTCATTGAGTAACTCATCCTGGAGGGCAAACATCGTTTCCTCATCATCTGGTTCGCTGTGGTCTAAGCCCACAAGGTGCAAGATTCCGTGGGTGATGAGGAAACGAACCTCTTCATCGATCGTGCGTCCTTTTTCTGCTGCCTGGGCGCGAATAAATGCGGGGCACACGATGATGTCGCCCAGCACCCCTGAAGGTGCACCCTCATCTGGGCCGGGAATGGTGAGCTCATCCATCGGGAAGGACAACACATCGGTTGGACCCGGTTCATCCATCCAGCGCACGTGCAGATCTGTCATGGTCTCTTCATCAACCAGCGAGATGCTTAATTCGCAGTCTGCTGCAATGTTTAACGCCGCAAGATGGTGTGCGACCAGCGATTGCACGGCTGCTTCGTCGATCTGATCTTGGGTCTGGTTATCGATCTCAATCCCGTTACTACTGGGAGGCTCACCCACAGTGATCACCGATCCTTGCGGATGGGGCGAATCCCCGCAGATTCGGCGCTGGACTTTTGCTGGATTGCGTCGTAGCGCTCGTACGCGTCGACAATCCGGCCGACCAACTTATGGCGCACAACATCGTGCGAGGTGAGTCGGCAGAATTCCACGTCGTCAATGCCTTCCAAGATGTCGTTGACCACTCGGAGCCCACTGGTGGTGCCACTGGGAAGGTCAACTTGGGTGACATCGCCGGTGATCACCAT
>CAIXFB010000425.1 GCA_903918595.1 uncultured Actinomycetes bacterium | reverse complement strand
GTGGCTTCGCTGAAGACGGTGTGAGAAATGGTTGGCACCGGTCTTCTTGCGTGACAATAATTATGGTCATGAAGACAACCTCTTTGACAAATGTCAGAGCGCATCTTTCAGCCGTCGTGGATTCGGTCAACGGAACACATGAGCGTGTTGTCATCACGCGAAATGGTGAACCCGCTGCCGTGCTTATTTCCCCAGACGATCTGGAGTCTCTGGAGGAAACGATCGCGATTTTGTCTGATCCTGAAGCAATGAGGCAAATAGAAGAGTCGAGAACTGCCATTGCTGAAGGCAATGTGGTGGGACTTGATCAAGTGGTCATGCGCTCCACACGGTGATCTATCGCTGAAGGCTCCTATTCAGCAACCCCGTACAACCGGTCACCAGCATCGCCCAGTCCGGGAACGATGTAGCCCTTCTCGTTGAGCCGCTCATCAAGGGCTGCAGTAACGATCGTGACGTCGACGTCGCGTCCGGCATATTCCTGTTCGACGCGAGCCAAACCTTCAGGTGCTGCCAGCAAGCAGATCGCGGTGACGTCTTTGGCGCCACGCTCGAGGAGCACGTCAAAGGCGGCGATCAAGGTGCCACCCGTTGCGAGCATCGGGTCAAGGACAAATACCTGCCGGTTATGCAGATCGTGGGGGAGGCGATCGGCGTAGATCGAGGCGGTGAGTGAATCGTGATCTCGCACCAGCCCTAAGAACCCAACCTCAGCCGTGGGCATCAACTTGACCATGCCGTTGAGCATGCCGAGCCCAGCGCGCAGGATCGGCACCACGAGGGGCTTGGGATCAGCCAGTTCAACGCCGGTTGTGGCGGTGACCGGGGTGGTGATGCTCACCGGCTCCACGGTCAGGTGATCGGTGGCCTCATAGGCCAGCAACGTGACCAATTCTTCAGCCAGCAGGCGGAAAGTGGCCGACGAGGTTTCCTCACGACGAAGGCGAGTGAGCTTGTGGGCAACGAGGGGATGGTCGATGACGAGAGTGCGCATGAGCGGCAGAGTAGCCCTAGTGCATGCAACGGCGCAGCCGACGTGTCACGATCTAGCCATGAGCACGCAGGTGGTGACAGCTGACGACATCGATCTCTCGATCGCTTTTTGGCGTGAGGAGGGTCAGTGGATGGTCGCACCGCTGCAGTCCCGCAGTGCCGTTTCCATGGAAAGTGTGATCGGGGCCTTGCGTCAACTGCCCGGTGAAGGTGGAGTTTTTGGCGCCGTATGCGTCGCCGATGAGTTTTTTGTTCTAATTCGCGAGAGCGGTGCTGGCCGCTGGGCGATGGTCAGCGACGGCGCTGCGATCCTCGACTGGTCACTTGCTGAAGAGACCGTCGAGCTTGTCGGAATTCAGATCGACGACGATGAGATCGAAGAGTTTGAGCCGGTGGGGGATCTTTCGATGCTCGCCGAGTTCGGGATTGATAGCGACGAAATCACGATGATTTGCCAGAACGACGATCTTTATCCGGATGAACAAATCAAGCAGCTCGCCAAACAGCTCGGCTTTCACGCGGAGCTTGCTGCTGCCTTGCGTTCGTAACTGTGTTGCCGCTGATGCGCGACGAGGAGTTCATGCGTCTGGCGCTGGAACAGGCGAAGATCGCTGGTGCGCGTAATGAGATTCCCATCGGGGCCATCGTCGTCGATGAAACCGGAGCGATAATCGCGGCCGCCGGAAACTCGCGAGATGAGCTCATCGATCCCACAGCGCATGCTGAAGTCCTGGCGCTGCGTGCTGCTGCGCAGGTGCGCGGGGATCGAATTCTTACTGGCTGCACCATCTACGTGACACTCGAACCTTGCCCGATGTGTGCTGGTGCCGTGGTGATGTCACGGGTTGATCGACTCGTATTTGGTGCCTGGAACGAGGAGTACGGCGCAGCAGGTTCACGTTGGGACATCGTGCGCGATCGTCGACTTTCGCATCGTCCTGAAGTTCTCGCCGGAGTTCTCGCAGACGAGTGTGGAGAAATCGTGCGCACCTTTCTTGCCGACAGGCGCTCGTAACTCCACGGTGCAGGCCGCTTTCGGATTTACAGTGGTCTCACACCCGTACATCGAAGCAGCACAGCCGATTGGAGGCCCGATGAGCACGATCACGCCGAGCCGCCGTCGGCGGTCGCGCCCTATTTGGCTCACCATCGTGTTGGTGATTGTGGGCATGGCGGTGCTTTTCGGTGTTGGGTTCGGCATTGCCACCCTGCTCAAGGGCGGCGACGGATCATTGCCGCCCGAGGAGTCCATTGAGGAAGCTGGCGCAGTCACCACAGAGCCGCTGCCCTGTGAAACGGTCCTGATCACCCCGGCCGAGGTG
>CAIXFB010000424.1 GCA_903918595.1 uncultured Actinomycetes bacterium | reverse complement strand
TCTCCAGTCGTCATGACCCGATCCTTGCATTAGATTCAGTGCCATGAGCATCAAGGCAGATTTCTGGTTCGATCCCATGTGCCCGTGGGCCTGGTTGGCTTCGCGGTGGATTGTGGAGGTCGAGCGCATTCGCGATGTCGAGGTCCAGTGGCATGTGATGTCCCTGGCCGTTTTGAACGAGAACAGCGAGGTCTCGCCGCAGTATGCGGCAGCGATGGCGGCGGCCTGGGGCCCAGTTCGGGTATGTATCGCCGCAGAGCAAGCCAAGGGATCGGAAATACTCGGGCCGCTGTACACCGCGTTCGGCACCCGGCTGCACCCGGAGCACCGCACGGATTACTCGAAGATCATTTCCGAATCAGTGGCCGAGGTCGGGCTGCCAGCATCCTTTGCCAATGCGGCCACCGATACCTCTTTCGATGAGGCCCTACGGGCAAGTCATCTGGCGGGGATCACTCTGGTCGGTGAAGACGTGGGCACCCCAATCATCGCGGTCCCAGGGCCCTCAGATGCTCCCGTTGCTTTCTTTGGACCGGTCGTCACTCCCGTTCCGCTGGGCGAAGATGCCGGTCGACTGTGGGATGGCACCTTGTTGGTTGCCGGCACTCCGGGATTCTTTGAACTCAAGCGCAGCCGCGACGCCGAACCGCAATTCGACTGAGTTGGGATAGGCGTAATGCACGCAACGATGATCTTCGATGGCGACTGCGGTTTCTGCGGCCGCTCTGCCCGCTTTGCGGTGGATCGCGTCAACGTCACCTGTGCGGTCATCGAGTATCAGCGTGCAGATCTGGCCGTGTTGGGATTGACCACCGCTGAATGTGCTGAGGCCTTGCGTTTTGTTGCCCCCGATGGCACCCGATTTCAAGGAGCAGCGGCTGTCGCTCAAGCGCTACGCACTGCTCCCGCTCCTTGGCACGCACTCGGGGTGGTGATTGATGCGCCGGGGGTGCGGGTGCTCGCTGAGACCGTCTACCGATTCGTTGCCCGTCACCGTGGCACAGTCAGCGGTTGCGATGCTGAATACTCCTCCCCATGAGCGGTAGCCACGAACGAGGATTCGCAAGCGATAACTATGCGGGGATTCACCCGGAGATTTTCGCGGCAATGGCCAAGGTCAACCATGGCCATCAGCCGGCCTACGGGGATGATGAGGTGACCGCTGAGCTAGAAACGCGCATGCGCGAACACTTTGGCGATCAGGCTCAAGTTTTTCCCGTCTTCAACGGAACTGGTGCCAACGTGGTGGCCCTCCAATCGCTCACGCGCCGCTGGGAGGCCGTGATCTGCGCGCAGACCGCGCATATCAATGTGGATGAGGGTGGTGCTCCGGAGAAGGTGGCTGGACTCAAACTTTGGACGGTACCTACCTCCGACGGAAAACTCACCCCAGAACTCATTGCTACCCAAGTCTTTGACACCGGCTTTGTTCACCGCGCACAGCAGGCTGTTGTGACCATCACTCAATCAACGGAGATGGGCACGGTGTACTCGCCAGCAGAAGTGAAGGCGATCGCGGATTACTGTCACGGTCAGGGGCTCACTCTGCACCTTGATGGTGCTCGGATCTCCAACGCGGCCGCCAGTTTGGGAGTGCCCTTCCGTGCATTCACCACCGATGCGGGCGTCGACATTGTGTCTTTTGGCGGCACCAAGATCGGCGCGATG
>CAIXFB010000423.1 GCA_903918595.1 uncultured Actinomycetes bacterium | reverse complement strand
GTCTGCAAATACTGCTGCACGTGCGCGCGGTTCTCGACCAGCACCGTGAACTGGGCCCATACGCTGTCGCGGTCAGCCGAAACACGCACCAGTTGCACCGGTGCATTGGCCGCCAGCAACATGCTGCGGTACTGTTCGCCAAGTGCGATGCGCCGCTGCACCTCCCAGTCAAATCGTTCCAACTTGGCCAGAACCACGGCGCACTGCAGTGTGTCCATGCGCCCCCCTACTCCCACCCGGGTGTGGTAGTAGCGCCGCTCCTGACCATGCACACGAATCTCTCGCATCGCCTTGGCCAGCACGTCATCATTGGTAAAGATCGCCCCACCATCGCCATAACAGCCCAGCGGTTTGCTCGGGAAAAAACTTGTGCAACCAATGGTCGAGAGGTTGCAACTGCTGCGCTTGACGCCTGTCTCCCCCGAGTAACTCGCACCAAAACTCTGGGCCGCGTCTTCGATCACCGGGATATTGCCGTGCCGTATGGCCACGGCATTGATGGCATCCATGTCGCACACCTGGCCATACAAGGAAACCGGCATGATCGCCTTCGTGCGCGGCGTGATTTTTTCTTCGACCTTGGACGCATTCATCAAGCACGTGTCAGGGTCAATGTCGACAAACACCGGCTTAGCGCCAATCAGGACGATCATCTCAGCCGTAGCGGCAAAGGTGAATGGCGTGGTGATGACCTCATCGCCAGGGCCGATGCCGAGCGCCATCAGCGCCATGAGCAATGCCTCGGTACCTGACGCGCAGGTGATGCAGTGTTTGCTGCCGGTACGGGCGGCCAACTGCTGCTCCAACTCCACGACCTCAGGGCCCATGATGTACTGCCCATGTTCGAGCACGCGCTTGATACGACCATCAATCTCCGATTGCAAGGCACGGTACTGGGCCTTGAGGTCAACAAATTCAATTTTCGGCAGAGCCACCGTAGGCTTGTTCAGTAACGCGTTCATACCTGTCCTTTTAAACAATCAATGCACATACCCCGTCCTCAAGCTGATAACGCTCTTGTGTATGAGGACATACCGCAACCCCATCTCCGCGCAATGGCAATGGCAGGCGCTCACCAAATCGACTCATCCAACCGACCTGCCTGGCCGGCACACCAACCACCAGCGCGAATGGCGGCACGTCACGGTTGACGACCGCACCCGCACCTACGAATGCATAAGCACCAATTGTGGTGCCACACACAATGGTGCAATTGGCGCCCAATGTGGCACCACGTCGCACCACGGTGCGGCGATATTCGTCCTTGCGGGTCACCGCCGAGCGCGGGTTGTAAACATTGGTGAACACCATGCTCGGGCCACAGAACACGTCGTCTTCGAGCGAGACCGCGTCATACACCGAAACGTTGTTCTGCACCTTGACATTGTTTCCAATGACTACGTCGCTTCCAACATAAACTCCTTGCCCAAGCGAACACCGCTCACCGATGACCGCCCCGGGACTGACATGCACCCAATGCCAGACGCGGGTGCCGTCCCCCACACGCGCGCCTTCGTCCACCAGGGCCGTCGAATGAATCACCGCTGCCATAGTCAATAGTCCAACGGCAGAGCAATGCGCTTTCCGTCCCGCGCCGACAGATACATGGCGATCAACACTTCCAATGACTTCAGACCTTCACGCCCGTCGGTTTCCGGCAATGCATCGCCACGCAAAACGTTGATGACATTGTCGTAATACAGCGGGTGACCAAAGCCGTATACCGAGGTAGTGGCGTAACTCGCCTGCTGCACCTTGTTGTCATCCTCGTGCGGCTGGGCAAACTCCCAGTGCTGGATCTCGTTCACAGCCACCCCACCCACACGCACCGTGCCCTTTTCACCCAGAATGGTGATGCTGCCCTCCAGGTTCTTGGGATAAGTCAACATCGTGACATTCATGGAACCCAATGCGCCAGACCGCCATTTGACGCTGATCACGCCGGTGTCTTCGACTTCAATGTTCCTCGCCAGGGTTGCGGTATAGGCTTGGATACTTTCTATCGGGCCCACAATCCAGTCCAGCAGATCAACATAGTGGCTTGCCTGGTTCATGAACGCGCCGCCGTCAAACTCCCAGGTGCCGCGCCATGCTGCGCTGTCGTAATACTCTTGCGGCCGAGTCCAGAAGACATTGATATTGACCATGTAGATGCGACCAAACCGACCCTGAGTCACGGCACGCTTCAACAACTGCAATGTGTCGTTCCGGCGGTTCTGCTTGACCACGAAGAGCCTTACCGCTGCGTCATCACACGCCTTGACCATGCGCAATCCGTCATGCCAACGGGTTGCCATCGGCTTTTCGGTCATTACGTGGCGGCCTGATGCGGCAATCTCGACCGTTTCTTCGGGGTGAAGCCCACTCGGCGTGGTGAGGACAATGATGTCGGCATTGGTCTCTGCCAGCATACTCGTGAGGTTGCTAAATGCCTTGGCTCCCGTTTCGGCCGCCGCTGCCGCGCGGGCTAAGGGATCGATGTCGCAGACGCCGACCAGTTCCGCACGTTCAGCGTGCTTGAGTAGCGCGGCAAAGTGGTTCTTGGCGATTCGGCCACAACCTACAAGAGCGAACCGGATCTTTCGATCTTTGATTGGTGCGGGGTAATGTCTCATAGCAGGCTATACAAAGTTGAGGATTATCCCATTTTGGCAAGTGGCGCAAAAGGACAGCTCAAGACGCTCATCATCCCGCGCGCCCAAGCTTCACCATCAAAAATGAATCCCCCGCATCATCTGCTGCATCGCCACCGCCTCGGGCGACAACTGCTGCCTGACCGGCTTGTCCCCCGGTTTCGCGCCCTTGGCCGCGGTGGAGTCCGGGAACATCCGGAAGCT
>CAIXFB010000422.1 GCA_903918595.1 uncultured Actinomycetes bacterium | reverse complement strand
GCACTGCGCGCACGGCTACCTCCTCTCGGGATTTCTCACGCCGGTCAGTAACCAGCGCACCGATGAATACGGCGGCAGCCTGGAGAACCGACTGCGCTTCCCGCTCGAGGTGTTCGACGCCATGCGCGCCGTATGGCCGGAAGACAAGCCAATGAGCGTGCGCATCTCGGCCACGGACTGGGTTGAGAACGGTCTGACCGTTGCAGATTCGATTGCCATCGCCGAGGCTTTTTCTGAGCATGGCGTCGACATCATCGATGTGTCGACCGGCCAGACGTCAGCGGCGGCCCGTCCTGCGTTCGGGCGCAGCTACCAGACACCGTTCGCCGACCGGATCCGCAACGTTGCCGGCGTGGCCACGATCGCGGTGGGTGCGATCAGCAGTTGGGATGACGTCAACACCATCATCGCTGCGGGTCGCGCTGATCTGTGCGCACTCGGCCGCCCGCACCTGCATGACCCAGCGTGGACGCTGCACGCAGCAGCCGAGCAGGGCTGGCAGGGAGCCTGGCCGAAGCAGTACGCGGCGGGCAGCATGCGTCCTGCAGGTGGTCGTGCGGAGGATCCCAAGCCGCGCCTTGAGCTCGTGTCGCAGGAGGCGCTCATCTCGAGGCCCTCGCGGTGGCGTCCATGAAATTTCACGGCTGTATCTGATCGAACCCGCTGCATCGCACGCCGCGACGCAGCAGAATCATCCACAGTTACATCTCACGAAGGGGAATCACATGGCAGACCTGAGCGCTCTGGGAGCGTCGATCGCCGACGGATCGGTGAGCATCATCGACCTCACTTCGCCGCTGCACTCCGGCACACCCATCCTGGGGTTGCCCCCGGAGATGGGACAGACGGCCACCTTCTCGCTGGAGCAAATTAGCGAGTACGACGAGAAGGGCCCCGCCTGGTACTGGAACAACTTCCACACCGGCGAACACACCGGCACCCACTTCGATGCACCGATCCACTGGATCACCGGACGCGACCTCGACGATGTCAGCCAGGTTCCCGCGCAACGCCTCGTTGGACCCGCAGTGATCATTGACAAGACCGCTGAGGTTGCCGCGAACCCAGACTTCTGTCTTGACGTTGCAGACATCAAGGCTTGGGAAGCAGCAAACGGCGCTATCCCGAAGGGTGCTTGGCTGCTCTTTCGCACGGGCTGGTCACGCCATGGTGATGACCCGGCAGCGTTCGCGAATGCAGACGAGAGCGGTCCGCACACTCCGGGCATGACTCCTGCTGCTGCGCGTTACCTCGCAGAAGAGACCGAGATCCTCGGCATGGGTGTTGAGACCGTCGGCACCGATGCTGGTGGAGCCTTCGCGTTCGATCCGCCGTTCCCCTGCCACACAATGTTCCTGGGTGCTAACAAGTACGGCGTGACCCAGTTGCGCAACCTCGACAAGCTCCCGGTCACCGGCGCAGTTGTTGTTGTTGCACCGCTGCCGATTGTGAGGGGCTCAGGGAGCCCCTGCCGCGTGCTGGCACTGGTGGCCAACTAGTTATTCGCTGACAAACGGGCGCGCAACCTCAACACGAGGGTGCGCGCCCGTTTCATTGCTCTGTGTAAGAACGTTGCCCTGTTTAAGAAAGCAGGCGCTGCGCGACCAGAAAGCCCGACCCGCCGCCAAGACCAGGCCCTGGATGCGTGGATGCCCCGATCTGCCACAGTCCCCGGACACCCGTCTCGTGCCCGGTGGCCGTTGAGAGCGGACGCCACAGCGCGTATTGATCCACGCGGCAATCGCCTGCGTACGGATCACCGCCCACCAGGTTTGCATTGAGCGATTCGAGT
>CAIXFB010000421.1 GCA_903918595.1 uncultured Actinomycetes bacterium | reverse complement strand
TCATGGTCCATCTCCATCCAGCGGTCGAAGGACACATTGTTGCGGCCACTGACCTGCCAGATGCAGGTGATGCCAGGTTTGACTGAGAGGCGCTTGCGGAAGAGCCATTCGTAACGCTGAACCTCGGCCGGCAGGGGTGGCCGGGGTCCCACCAGACTCATCTCGCCGCTGAGCACATTGAACAACTGTGGCAACTCGTCGATGCTGGTCCTCCGAATGAACCTGCCGATCGGCGTGGTGCGCGGATCGTTTTCGATCTTGAACGCCGGGCCGTCCCGCTCGTTGAGGTGTGCGAGTTGGCATTTGCGGGCCTCGGCGTCCGCCACCATCGAGCGGAACTTGTAGAGCTTGAACTGGCGCTGATTCATGCCCACGCGGTTCTGCACGAAGAGCACCGGCCCGGGGCTGGTCAGTTTGATGAGGATCGCCGCGACCACCATCAGTGGAAACAGGATGGCCAGGACCACCAGTGAGAGCGCGGCGTCCAGCAAGCGTTTGATCAGTAGCTGCATCAGCAGTTGCTCCCTGAACAAGGTCACGACATACTCATCCTCGAACTCCTCGATGTGCATGCTCTTTAGCAGGGCTCCGTCCGCGATCTCCGGCATGAGACGAACCACGATTCCCAAATCGTGGGCGTGTTGCACGATCATCGTGATGTCGCTGAATCGGACTTCCACGGGAAGACAGACGACAATCTCGTCAACCCGCTCTGCAATCAGGATTTCCCGCAGGGTTTCGAGAAGACCGAGCACTTTCCATGTTCCGTGCTCCCGCGACTCCCATTCCGCCATGGCCTCCGGAGTTTCAGCCACGAATCCAACGATCTTGTATCCGAGTTCGGGCCGTCCATCGATCTTGATGGCCGTTTGGAGGGCGCGCTCGCTCGCCCCGATCACAAGCAGGTAGCGGTAATTGTAACCCGAACGCCTGACTCCTAGCAGCAACAGGCGCAGAAGCAGGCGGCTTACGACGCCGACAGCGGTGACCACCGCGAAAAAAATCAGAACATTGAAGATGTTGAGGCTTTTAACCGAGAAGACGGTGCAGATGATCATCAACCAGAACGCGGCCGCTCCGGTTGCCTTCACCAGACTTTTCAACTGGGTATTGAGTGCGACCAGGCGGTCCGCCTTGTAGCGGATGAAGTAGTCGAAAATCCCGACCCATCCGACGGCAAGGATGAGCATGCCGATCGCGTCTCCAAGGTGGAAGGTCGCGTCGAGTAGGCCCCCCCCCCCCTGTATCCCGATTTCAGGGCGGAACAAGATGATGATTGCGACCGTGGCGATCAGGACCAGCTGGTCGAACAGCCGGAACATGTGGATCAACAACTTATGGCGAAGCCTGATCATGAATTGACGAAAGTTTTAGGGCGGCCAGATCACGTGAAGTCCTCCTCGCTTGGACCGTGCCCCTGCTTCGCTTTACCTGACTTCATGTTCCTCCGATCAACCAGCCGGGGACATGTGCGCGCGTCTTGTTAAAGACACAGGACACATCCGCCCCTCCCCTGACCAGCTCGGAGTAGCCCCACTTCAAGACGTCGCGGCTGGTATTCTCGGCATCCAGAACCAAGATCACCTTATCCATCAGGCCCGCCATGGTGAGCGTGCGGCTGGTCTGGTCGATAGTCGGCATGTCAAAGATGATATAGTCAAATTCGCTGGCCTGCAGCTCGGGCATGAGCTCATAGAGGTGATGAGGCGTGAATGTCGTCAATCCACTATCAT
>CAIXFB010000420.1 GCA_903918595.1 uncultured Actinomycetes bacterium | reverse complement strand
TGCGGACTTCTTCCGGGCTGCCGCCTGCGATGACCTTGCCCGCATCGAGAACCCAGATCAACTCGCACACATCCATCACGAGTTCCATGTGATGCTCGACGAGCAGCACGGTGCGCTGCGGGACCCAACTCTTGATCAGGCGACCAAGATCTGCCATGTCTCCAGCCGAGATGCCACCTGCCGGCTCATCGAGCAGAAGCACCTTGGGATCAGCAACGAGCGCGCGGGCTAGCGCGACCCGCTTCTGAATTGGGTAGGGCAATTCACTCGGCAGTCGATGGGCATCTTCAGCAACGCCCAAATCAGCCATGCAGGCGAGTGCCCGTTCACGAATATCGATCTGCTCTTTATCCGTCCAGGGCATAGCGAGGGCTTGGGCGACGATTCCGCTGCGCACAGCTGAAGATCCGCCCAGCATCACGTTGTCGAGTGCCGACAAGCTGGGGAAGAGGCCAACGCCTTGCAGAGTCCGGGCGATGCCCATTTCTGTGAGGTGATGGGTCTTGATGTGCTTGAGCCGTTTGCCGTCGAATTTCACATACCCCTCATCCGGGGTGAGGAAACCGCTGATGATGTTGAAAACCGTGGTCTTTCCGGCACCGTTCGGTCCGATGAGCCCGGTGATCGTGCCTTCGGGAATCCCGATGCTGACTTCATCGAGGATCTTCAAACCGCTGAGTGTGATGCTGACATCAACAGTTTGCAGAAGTGGATGGGTCAACGGAAGGCGGTACTTCACGTTGATCTCCTCCAAAGGGTGCGGCAGCCGGGTCAGGTGAAATATTGATCAGGCGAGCGTTCAGTCTGCCGCCGGCGAGTTGCGCGGTCAACCACTATTGAACATCTTTATGACAACAGTTTGCGTGAGCTGGTACCAGGCATAAAACATCCGGGGTCCGAGCGGTCCCAACACCTCACGATGTCTGACTGCCCGAACCCCGGATGTACCGCGCTTGGGTGGTGCCAGTGGTCTATGCCTCGTCTTCGACGAGGTAGTTCTTGATGCGGTTCGGATCAACTTGAATGCCTGGGCCCATCGTGGTGGACATCGTGGCCTTCTTGACGTAGCGACCTTTGGAAGCCGATGGCTTGATTCGCATGATTTCGTCGAGCACTGCGCCATAGTTCTCGGTCAGTTGCGTATCAGAGAACGACGCTTTTCCGATCGGGAAGTGCAGGTTTGAGTGCTTGTCGACGCGGAACTCGATCTTGCCGCCCTTGATTTCACCAACAGCCTTTGCCACATCCATGGTGACGGTGCCGGTCTTCGGGTTCGGCATGAGACCACGAGGGCCGAGCACCTTGCCGAGGGTGCCCACCTTGCCCATGAGGTCAGGGGTACATACCGCTGCATCGAAATCGGTCCAGCCACCGGCAACTTTGGCGATCAGGTCGTCCGATCCAACGAAATCGGCTCCGGCGGCGCGTGCTTCGTCGGCCTTCTCACCGTTGGCGAAGACCAGGACGCGAGCGGTCTTGCCAGTGCCGTGCGGAAGGTTGACGGTGCCACGAACCATTTGATCTGCCTTGCGGGGGTCAACACCAAGTCGCATCGAGACCTCGACTGAGGGATCGAACTTGGTGGTAACAGTCGACTTCGCAAGTCGCGCTGCCTCGAGCGGGCTGTACAGGCGATCAACTTCAATTTTCTCAATTGCTGCTTTGTAGGACTTGCTGCGCTTCATTGTCTGCTCCTTCGCAGGTTGTGGTGTGCGAGCCACGCTGGCTCTCCCACGGTTGGGTGGATCTTTGACTCGGTTGGGTTGTTATGCGGAAACGGTGATACCCATCTGACGGGCAGTGCCCTCGATGATCTTCATTGCTGCATCAACATCGTTCGCGTTGAGGTCTGGCATTTTGGTCTCAGCGATCTCGCGCACCTGTGACTTTGTGATGCTGCCAGCCTTAACGGTGTGCGGGGTCCCAGAGCCCTTCTCCAAACCGGCAGCCTTGAGGATCAGGCGTGAGGCAGGAGGGGTCTTGAGGATGAAGTCGAAGGTGCGGTCTTCATAGACCGTGATTTCGACGGGGATGACCTGACCGCGCTGGTTTTCCGTTGCGGCGTTGTAGGCCTTGCAGAAATCCATGATGTTGACGCCATGCTGGCCAAGTGCCGGACCCACGGGGGGAGCCGGGTTTGCTGCGCCGGCCTGGATCTGTAGCTTGATAAGTCCAGAGACCTTCTTCTTCTTCGGTGCCATGGTGCGTGCGTCCTTTGCTTTGTTGGGAGCCGGCTTCGTTGGGAGCCGGCCGGTGGATCAGTTCTTGATGACCTGGTTGAAGGCCAGCTCGACGGGGGTTTCGCGACCGAAGATCTCGACGAGGCCGGTGACCTTCTGTGACTCGATGTTGATCTCCGAGACAGTCGCATGAAGTGTTGCGAACGGGCCGTCGACCACGGTGACCGAATCGCCGACGTTGAAATCGACCGTGATCTGCGGACCAGCTGGTGATTCCAAAGAACCGGGAACGCCTGGAGCCGCGGCCTTCCGCTCCGGAGTCGGAGCAAGAATCTTGACGACTTCGTCGAGCGAAAGTGGCGAGGGCTGGTGGCCATGGCCAACAAATCCGGTGACTCCTGGGGTGTGCCGAACGACGCCCCACGACTCATCGGTGAGGTCCATGCGCACCAGGACGTAGCCTGGGAACTTGTTACGACGCACGAGCTTGCGCACACCGCTCTTGATCTCCGTGACCTCTTCCATGGGCACTTCGATTTGGTAGATGTAGTCCTCCATATTCAGCGTGGAGGTACGTGCCTCAAGGTTGCCCTTGACCTTGTTCTCATAACCTGAGTACGAGTGGATGACGAACCAATCGCCGGGTGATACGCGCATCTGCTCGCGGAACGCCTCGACCGGATCCTCTTCTTCAGCTTCTTCAGCCGCTTCAGCTTCGGCGACTATTTCTTCAGCTTCGGCAACAACCTCAGCCTCGTCAGCGATCTCTTCAGCTTCAGCAACAACTTCGGCTTCCGCGATAGCTTCCGCGACGGCTTCTTCTACCGCAACTGATTCGGATGCTTGCTCAAGTTCAACAACGGGATCGACGGCAGCGCCGGGCACCGCGAAAGGATCGGTCACGGATGACGCATCGACCGACTGAGGCGTCGATGGGTTCAGGGGGTCCTGGTCGGACACGGTGGCCTTCTCCTTGCTGGCGTTAACTGACGTGGGATTGACTGACGTGGGTGGGGGAAGCTGCGGGGGCGGCTCATCCGAAGATGAGCAACACACCCTGGGTGAAGATGTAGTCATAACCTGCGATGACGCCGGCCATGAAGAACACAAAAACAATGACCACCGTGGTGTAGGCGATCAATTCCTTGCGGGTCGGCCAGATGACTTTGCGTAGCTCGGCTACAACCTGTCGGATGAAGAGAGCAGAGCGCGAAAAGATGCTCTTCTTCTTGACATCGGGACGTCCACGATCGCCGGATCCATCAGATCCGGTGCGCGCTTCGGTGTCCGACATGCTTTCTCTCCTCTGTCGTACTGGACGGCTTCGCAGGGCCGAAGGGACTTGAACCCCCAACCGCCGGTTTTGGAGACCGGTGCTCTACCAATTGAGCTACAGCCCTTGGGCGGTCGGCGCGTCGTCTAACGGGCAGGCTGACGCCGACTTACCGCGGGCACTGAGTGTACGGGCCACCGAATGGACAGGTCCAATCCGGGCCCTCATTCACACCCGTCATTACCCCACATCCCCCGAGGCCAGCTCGGCACACTCCGCTGAAAGGATGCTCCCATGACCTCGCGAATTTCCCGTCGGATCGCTGCAATCACCGAATCGGCCACCCTTGCCGTTGATGCCAAGGCGAAGGCACTCAAAGCAGCCGGTCGGCCAGTCATCGGTTTCGGAGCGGGTGAACCGGACTTTCCAACCCCTGAGTACATCGTCGAGGCTGCCGTGGCGGCTTGCCGTGAGCCTCGCTGGCACCGCTACACCCCTGCCGGCGGCTTGCCCGAGCTGAAAGAGGCGATCGCAGCCAAGACTCTCCGGGACTCCGGGCTCACCCTCACCCCAAACCAGGTTCTCGTGACGAACGGAGGCAAGCAGGCCCTCTACAACGCCTTCGCGACCCTCCTCGATCCAGGTGATGAAGCGATCCTGCCCGCCCCGTACTGGACCACCTATCCCGAAGCGATTCGGTTGGCCGGCGGTGTGCCGGTCGAGGTGATGTCGGATGAGACGACCGGCTACCGGGTGAGCGTCGAGCAACTCGAGGCGGCCCGCACCCCGGCCACCAAAGTTTTGGTGTTCGTTTCACCGAGCAATCCGACCGGCGCGGTCTATCCCCCTGCAGACGTGAAAGCGATCGGTGAATGGGCGCTCGAGCACGGCATCTGGGTGATCACTGATGAGATTTACGAGCACTTGGTCTATGGCG
>CAIXFB010000419.1 GCA_903918595.1 uncultured Actinomycetes bacterium | reverse complement strand
TATCTGGCGGGTGCTCCGTCGCAGTTGGGGCTTGCTCGCGCCTACGTCAGCGGCGACCTCGAAATCGTGGGTGATCCGTACATAGCATTGAGCCGGCTCTACCCCATGAAGCTGACGCACCTCACCACCTCGGACAAAATTGCGCTCGGTAAGAAATTTGCGACGTATGCAATGAAGCGACCTGCTCCACCACCCCAGGAGCGCAAGCTCGGTGGCTCACGGCACTCCAAACAACGTGACGCCGAAGCGATCCACCATCACTATGACGTCAGTAACACTTTCTACCGCTGGGTTCTTGGACCTTCGATGGCGTACACCTGCGCAGTCTTCCCCAACGCGGATGCCACCCTTGGAGAAGCGCAAACAGCAAAGTTTGATCTGGTGTGCCAGAAACTGAACCTGCAACCAGGCATGCGTCTTCTCGATGTTGGCTGTGGCTGGGGAGGCATGGTGCTCCACGCAGTCAAGAACTACGGAGTGAGCGCAATCGGGGTGACTCTCTCCGAGCAGCAGGCGGAGTGGGGTCAACGAGCGATTGTTGAAGCTGGGCTTTCCGATCGTGCGCAGATCAGATTCAGTGACTACCGCGATGTTCCTGAAAGTGACTTTGATGCTGTCTCCTCAATTGGTCTGACGGAGCACATCGGCCGCGCGAACTACGCGTCGTATTTCTCATTTTTGTACGGCAAACTCAAGACGCACGGCCGCATGCTCAATCACACGATCACCCGTTCCAACGACCAATGGCCGAGCCACATCCGTACATCTTTCATTAATCGTTACGTGTTCCCCGATGGCGAACTATCCGGACCCGGGCAAGTCATCAGCGCAATGAACAGCGCCGGATTCGAGATTCGTCACGACGAGAATTTGCGCGAGCACTATGCACTGACCCTGCAGAAGTGGTGCGAAAATCTGGAAGAGCACTGGGATGAAGCCGTTGCTGAAGCCGGGCTGGGCACGGCTCGAGTGTGGCGCCTGTACATGGCAGCATCACGCATGGGATTTGATATCGACACCATTCAGTTGCACCAAACCCTCGGGGTCAAACTCGGCGCGCGTGGCTCTTCAGGGTTCCCGCTGCGGCCAAGTTACTGACCACAGATGAATTCAGCTGCCTGAATCAACAAAAATGTGCAGTGCTTCCTCGGTTGGAATCTCCACATACTCGCCGCCGCTGCCCACCATGACTCCTGAAGAGGTCCTGTGTGCGGTGACCGCAGCACCAGGGACCGCGCCAACTCGGCGCAGGTTGGTCATGAGATGTGCGTCAGTCTGAATCGGTTCGGCAATCCGGCGAACCGTCATGCGCACGGGATCAACGCTCACCGCTTCACTGAGTGAACGCAATGTGCCAGTCACGATCGGTATCTCTTGGGTGTGCGGATTCAATTCCGCCAGACCTGGTATTGGATTGCCATACGGTGAAACGGTCGGGTTGCCCAACACTTCAAGAAGTCTGCGCTCCACCGCATCGCTCATCACATGCTCCCAACGGCAAGCTTCCGCGTGCACGTCTTCCCACGGCATCTGCAGCACATCTACCAACAGGCACTCGGCGAGGCGGTGCTTGCGCATGACTCGAGTGGCCGCTTCACGGCCGCGCGCGGTCAGTTCGAGATGCCGATCTCCGGAAACAACAACGAGCCCGTCACGCTCCATGCGCGCCACAGTCTGCGAAACCGTGGGGCCACTTTGGCTCAGGCGTTCAGCGATGCGGGCACGAAGTGGGACAACGCCTTCTTCTTCAAGCTCAAAGACGGTGCGCAGGTACATCTCGGTCGTGTCGATCAGATCACTCACGAGGATCTCCTGACGGGTGGTGGAACTCGATCACCCAGAACCTACCCAATCCCTCCCCCGCACGGCCACGGTGCAGTCACGCGCCGGTGCATCTACGGTTGTGCAGTGCCCAGCATCTTCTGGTTTCGACGCGATCTGCGCCTGCTCGACCATCCAGCCTTGCTTGCGGCGGTCGAGTCGGCCACCGGCGATCTCGATGGCAAAGTCGTTCCTCTGTTCGTGGTGGACCCGGTTTTGTGGGACCAGGCAGGCGCCGTCCGACAGAACTACTTAGTTGCCTCACTTCGGGCCCTCGATGAAAGCCTCAAGGGCAACCTGCTCATCAGGCACGGCGATCCGCGCACGGTTGTGCCCGAAGTTGTGGCAGCTGCCGGGGCACATTCGGTGCACGTCAGTGCTGATTTCGGCCCGTACGGTCAAGCGCGAGATGAAGCGGTGGAAAGAGCGTTATCAGTGCCTCTGGTGCGAACCGGCTCGCCATACGCAGTCGCTCCTGGTCGGGTGAACAAAGACGACGGAACTGCGTATCGCGTCTACACACCGTTCTACCGGGCATGGCTGCGCCACGGATGGCGCGCACCCGCAGCGGATCTGCCCAACGATGTTGACTGGTGGACGCCGATGGAGTGCGAAGGTTTTCCAACGCCCGCCGATCTCGGTGACATCACGCTTCCACCGGCTGGTGAACAAGCTGCTTGGGGACGCTGGGAGATTTTCCGTTCCCAATCGCTCGCTGATTACGACGACCTTCGAAACCGCGCAGACCTTGATGGCACCAGTGTGCTGGGCCACAACCTCAAGTACGGTGAAATTCACCCGCGCTCGTTGCTTGCTGAATTGAGCGACGCCGATGAGGTCTTCCGTAAAGAGATTTGTTGGCGCGAGTTTTATGCGGACGTGCTCTTCCGGCACCCCAGCAGTGCGCACACTTCTC
>CAIXFB010000418.1 GCA_903918595.1 uncultured Actinomycetes bacterium | reverse complement strand
TGCATAACTCTGTTGCCCATCGGGTCCGTTAGACAACAATTCGACCATGCCGCCAATGGTGGAAAAAATCAGAAAGAAGGCAAACATGGAGATCGCAATGGACATGGTGCGCGGGATCAATGGATTAGTAGTCATGGCCTGCTCTCGGTAGTGGAGGTATGGTGATTAGAGACTACCGATAGAGGCGCCAAATGTGGACATTTCCGCGATTGACGATTACCTGAGTTTCGATTTATTGGCCTTGGGCACAGTCAATTCGATGTGAAGAGGGCTTTCATCCACGCAGTTGCGTCAGCAATACAACTGGTGGGCAAACTGAAGTGGTCATCGTTCGGGTATTCCTTGGTGGAGACGCTGCCACCCAATGATTGCGCAGCTTTGACGTAATCGGTTTGCCACGCCACGGGGACAACAGTTCCACCGCCGAAGGTGTCCATGCACACAAAGACCGGACAGATTGGTTTGTTTTGCGCCGCAGATCCCGCGGCAACTGCCGTTTGCCAGGCTGGCATTACGCCCGGCTGGATTTGCAGAATTGCACCTTTAAGACGATACAGCCGCGCAATGGTGTCATTGAGGTGATGCACGGGTTGGGTGTTCCATGCTTCTTCGATAATGCTGAGTCCCAGTGGTGTGAAGACATCGGATAGTTGAAGTTTCGGGTTTTCGGCTGCGGTGCCGAATAGCAGCATGACCAGATGTGAATCAGGAGGAACGTCTGCGTTAGTCAGCGCCTGTGCAGGTCCCTCCGGATTTGCCATTGCGATCTTGCCCACGCCCGGAGATATCGGTACCGTGCCAACAAGGGTGAGCTCGCCGTAAATGCCTGCATCGAGTTCAGCAGCAGCCGCAGCAGCGCCACCTCCCTGCGACCAACCCATGCAGCCAAATTGCGTTCCCGCACCAATATCCATGGCGCGGGCAGCATGAACAATGGTTACTGCGTCAATCGCATTGGTCCGATTAACCGTGTAATGGTGCATTCCCGGTGTGCCCAAACCTTGGTAGTCGGTCGCGCACACGATCCAGCCCTCGTCAATGAATGCTTGAAGGCCTGGCACGCCGTAATCAATTGATTGAGTTGACTCGGCCGAAAAATACACGGTGAGTTCACGCACCGGATCCGGTTGCGTGGACGGGCAGGCCGCATCCCCTAACCCCGTTGTCCCGTGAGCCCAGGTCACCACCGGCAGGTTGCTTCCTCCGCTACTGGGTGCAATAACCAACCCGGTTGACTCAGTGGCAACACCGGACGAGTCCTGCGATGAATATCGAATCCGCCAAGCGAGAGCACCTCGGATATTGGTTGCTATTTCATGCCGTTCATGCACAGTGCCAAGATCCATGGCTGCATGGTACATATGGAAGCGATTAGGGAACAGAGTCCCGGGGATTCATGAGCCCAGGTCACCATCGGCAGGTTGCTTTCTCCGCTCGGCGAGTCACAGCGCCACGGTTTGCAGGGCGCCTTTGTGGTGCAACGTTGACGCAGCAGTCCCATCAGTGGTTTCATGTTGGCATGCCGAATCGATCTTCGAACAAGAGCAGGGTCTCATGACTAGGTCATCGACCTGGGACGTCATTGTGGTGGGCGCTGGTCTGGCCGGACTGCGCACCGCTCGCGACTGCGCCGAGGCGGGTCTCACCGTGCTGGTGCTCGAGGCTCGCGACCGGGTTGGCGGGCGCGGGTTCACAGGTGGTGCGGAGGTCCTCGGTGTAGATGTTGAACTGGGTGGCACCTGGATCGCTCCGGGTCAAAGCGAGGCATTGGCTGAACTCAAGCTTTA
>CAIXFB010000417.1 GCA_903918595.1 uncultured Actinomycetes bacterium | reverse complement strand
GATGGACGGGCTGATCGACCTGGTGAAGTCCGGTGAGATTCCACCCACGGGCAACGTGCTCTATGCGCACCTTGGTGGGCAGCCGGCGCTGAACGCCTACAGCGGCGCGTTCCGCTGATCGCCTGATTCCACCCGGGTGAAATCGCGAGGGTGTTTACGTGAGCGTCAGCAGCGTTGCCTCGGGCGGGCACGCGAAACGGAACGGGGCATAGGGCGAAGTCCCGATCCCGGCTGAGACGTGCAGAAACGAGTCTTGGTGACGAGATAGCCCGCGTGACCGCTTGGTATCAAGGTCACAGTTGGTGACGAGTGCGCCGTAACCGGGCACGCGCAGTTGCCCGCCGTGGGTGTGGCCGGCAAGGATCAGATCCGCGCCATCGTCAGCCATCCGATCGATCACGCGCAGATAAGGAGCGTGGGTCACGCCCAGGGAGAAGTCTGCGGCGGAATCGAATGCTCCTGCTACCTCGTCGTAGCGATCTCGACTGATGTGTGGATCATCTACCCCGCGCACATCGACGATGCGTGAATCCACTTCGAGGGTGGCGCGCGCATTTGAAAGGTCTGTCCAACCGGAGTTGACCAGACCAGAAACGAGGTCACCCCACGGCAACATCGTGCGCGTGGGTTCGAGCCCGGAAGGGCCCTGCAAATAACGGGCCGGGTTTATCGGCTTCGGTGCGTAGTAATCGTTACTGCCGAGAACAAAGGCGCCGGGCAGGTCGAAAAAGGGCCCGAGTGCATCGAGCACCTCGGGAATCGCTTCGGCATGGGAGAGAAAATCACCGGTTGCGATGACTGCATCGGGCCGAAGTTCGCGTAATGACTGGACCCACGCGATTTTGTTTTTCTGGCGTGGCACGAAGTGCAGATCCGACAGGTGCAGTACCCGCAAAGCAGGTTGGTTTTCCGGGAGTAGGTCGATCTCCACGCGACGTAACGTGAAATGCCGTGACTCCCAGTGGGCGTAAGCGAGCCCCGCCGCGCCGAGGGCGGCAACGCCCATGGCTGCGCGCACGGAGGGATGCATGACAACATGGTCGCATGACCTCAATGAAAGAGACCATGCAGTCCGATCTCACCGTGGCCATTAAGGCGCGTGACGAAGTGGCGGCCAGCACGCTCCGCATGGTTCTGACTGCGGTGACCAACGAAGAGGTCGCTGGCAAAGAGTCCAAGGTACTCACCGACGATGACATCCTCACCGTGCTCGGCCGAGAGGCGAAGAAGCGCAAGGAGGCCGCGGAGGCCTATGACGATGCGAAGCGTCCGGAGCTTGCTGCGCGCGAACGCGCTGAGCTAGAGGTGATCGCCAAGTATTTGCCGCAGCAGATGAGCGAGGATGAAGTTGCTGCGATCGTTGCGGCTGCGGTTGCTGAAGTCAGTAGCAGCGGCGCAACCGGTGGAGCACTCATGGGACAGGTCATGAAGATCGTGCAGCCGCAGGTGAAAGGTCGTGCTGATGGCGGCCAGGTTGCTGCGCTCGTGAAGCAGGCGCTCAACCAGTAGGCGTTCAGCCTGCAGGTACTGGACCGAACTCGTTGTTAGCAGGCGGGGCGGAGGGAGCAGGCGCTGCGGGATTAGGTGCAGGCGCTGCGGGATCAGTGTTGTCAAACTCCTCTGGTACCTCACCGGTGGTGCCCGGATCGAGGTTGTCGAAGAGGAAGTTCTCTGCTTCCTCGAGTATTTCTTCCCGAGGCGGAACAACTGAAGGTGGCGCTGCCACGGGAATCGGCACGACAGTCTGGAGAACAAATGGCACGGCAGGGGATGACCCGAGTGCTGCCTGCATTGACTCGCGCCAGATCGGTCCGGGAAGTGTGCCACCGAATACCTGACGGTAGAAGGTGTCGTTGATGGTCACATCCTTGAGCGGGTAAGCGAAGCCACCGCGCGGATCCCCCACCCACACCGCAGCACTGAGTTGGGGGGTAAATCCGGCGAACCAGACGGCTGCGGATTCGTTGGTGGTGCCGGTCTTGCCAGCGGCTGGTCGGGTGCCCAGTGACATCGCGGCACCGGTACGCCCTCCAATGTTTCCGTCGACCACGCCAATCAGCATTTGTGAGACGGTGTCGGCGATCTTGCGATCAACGACCGACCTGCATTCACCTGACGGAACTGGCATTTTTTGCCCGTCGCGATCGCGGATTTCCAGCATCACAACCGGTTTGCAGTAGACGCCGTGCGCTGCGAACGTTGCATAGGCGTTTGCCATTGCGAGCGGGGTCACTTCCATTGTGCCGAGCGTGAAGGAGGGCACCCGGAGCAACGGCTCGCCGCTCCCGAGGAACACTCCCATGGACTCTGCGATTTCCGCTGGTCGGCAAAGCCCTGCACGCTCTTCGATTGCCATGAAGTAGGTGTTTGTGGAGTACGCGGTGGCTTGAGCCATGTTGAGTGTGCCCGACGTTGTCGAGTTGCGAACAGTCACGGGTGGGAATGGTGCTCCCGTTTCGCAATTCACAAAATTAGTGAACGTTGCAGGGCTTGGTGCGTTGATGTATTCGAGAGGAGAAACACCGGCTTCAAGCGCGGCGGCGAGTGCAAAAATCTTGAACGTTGAACCGGCCTGCATGCCGATCGTGCCACCCATGCTGCGATCAACGTTGTAGTTGTAAGTGGTGTTACCTCGACCTTGGGTTCCCCAGTCCCGGTTCTGGGTCATGACCACAACGTTGCCGGTGCCTGGCTCGACCATGGAGATTGCGGCGGCTTTTCCGCTCGGATCATTCTTCGGAATGTAGTTGGTGACTGTTGCTGTGGCGGACTGTTGCGCTGCGGCGTCAAGAGTGGTGCGGATGGTGTAGCCACCGCGTCGCAAGAATGCTTCGCGCTCTTCTGGAGTTGCACCGAACGTCTCATCGGTTCGAATTGTTTGAACAACGTAGTCGCAGAAGAATGGGGCATAGGAAGTTGTGCATCCGTTGGCGACTGCCGTCGGACGCAACACCGCAGTCATGGGAACTTGCGAGGCGATGTTTGCTTGGTCCGTGGTGATGAACCCGGAAGAGGCCATGCGGCGCAACACCGTGTTCCGGCGTTCCTCAGATAAATCCGGGTTTCGCAGAGGGTCGTAAGCGACCGGCCGCTGCACGATGCCGGCAAGGGTTGCCGCTTCGGTGAGATTGAGTTCAGCAGCAGGTTTCGAGAAGTAGCGGCGCGCAGCAGCCTCAACGCCGTATGCACCTGAGCCGAAATATGCGATGTTCAAATAACGTTCGAGGATCTGCTCTTTGGAGAATCGTTTTTCAAGGGCGAGCGCAAGCCGAACTTCGCGCAATTTGCGAGTGGAATTATCTCCCCGGGCCGCCTCGAGATCCGCGGCGCTTGTCGCTTGGTTCACCAACACGTTCTTGACGTACTGCATGGTGAGTGTTGAGGCACCCTGTTCGATCCCGCCAGCCGCGGTATTTCGAGCAAGTGCGCGCACGATTCCGCGGGCATCGACGCCGTTGTGCTCGAGGAAGCGGGCGTCTTCGACGGCCACGACGGCTTGGCGCATGATCGGCGAGATCGCGCTGAGCGGGGCTTCGATCCGGTTCTGGTAGTAGAGCGTGGCCAGGATGGAGCCATCCGAGGCCAGGATCACCGTGCGCTCCGGAAGGGGTGGGGTGGCCAATTCAGCTGGCAAAGACTCGAATTCCTGGATGACACCCCGAACCGCGATCCCGGACCCGCCGACGAAGGGTGCTGCCATGGCGGCCACGAGGGCTCCTGCGAGCACGGCCACGGCCAGCAGGCCAGCGAGGCGACCCACGACCCCCAGGGGGCCTGAGCGCCCTGACGGGCCGCGGGAAGAGGATGCCATGTTCATCAGACGCCCAGCGTAGGTCGACAAGTTCCCCTATTCGGTCAGGCAGCGCCCTTTGCTGATGGGTCCGAGACAGATTGAGTCAATTTCGTTAGTCGCAACCTATTGACTCAGGTTCAGCCCACGGTCATAGTTCATCCACCTGCAGGTGTTCAGCACACATACAGAGGGGTTCATGCACTAATGACGATTGATACCGCTTGGGCCGCTCAAGCCGCTTGTCGTACCACTGATCCAGACACCCTCTTCGTCCAAGGTGCCGCCCAAAACCGGGTGAAGGCCATCTGTCTCGGTTGCGAGGTGCGCACGGAGTGTTTGGCCGATGCCCTTGATAACCGCGTTGAGTTTGGTGTGTGGGGCGGTATGACCGAGCGGGAGCGTCGGGCTCTGCTGCGTCGTCGTCCAAATGTCACGTCGTGGCGCAACCTGCTCGAGACTGCTCAGACCGAGTATGAGCGGCAGCACTTGCTCACCGCTTCAGACCGCGCAAGCTAGTTCTCTCGGTCTAGTTCTCTCGGGCGGCCAATAGGTCGCCGATCTCGTTGAGCCCAGCAAGATCATGCACGTCTTCAGCGAGTGCTGGCACCGTGGCGATCGCCACCCCTGGATGAGCTGACGTGAAGCGCTGCGCCAAATGACTTTGCCGGGTCCACATGCGCAAGCGCTGTGCGTGCAGGTCAAGCAGATCAGCTGTCAACAAAGCTTCAGGGACATCATCGCGTTCACGAAGGCGCTCAGCGGCTGCCATCGCTTGCTTGCTGCTCAGTGATGTGTCGGAAATGGGTTGAACACGATTGAGCACCAGTCCTGCGAGCGGCATCGCGTCATGGCGCAATCGCTCCACAAAGTAGGAGGCTTCGCGGAGGGCATCGGGTTCAGGAGCGGCGATCACGATGAACGACGTTCCTTGATCCTGGAGGAGTGTGTAGGTGACCTCAGCCCGTTCGCGGAAGCCGCCGAACGTTGAGTCAATGGCAGCGACAAAAGTGCCAACATCATTGAGCACCTGTGCGCCGAGAATCTTGGAGAGCACTCCGGTAAAGATCCCAAACCCCATCGCGGCCAACTTGCCGATTCCGCGGCCCGCTCCACGCGCCGGAGCGGTGAGGATGCGAATGAACCGACCGTCGAGGAACGAGCCGAGACGGGCTGGCGCGTCAAGAAAGTCGAGCGCACTGCGCGATGGTGGAGTGTCAACGATGATCAGATCCCACAGGCCCTCTTCGTCAGCCTGACTGCGCAGTTGGCCCAACTTTTCCATCGCCATGTATTCCTGGGTGCCGGCAAATGAAGAACTCAGCGCTTGATAAAACGGGTTCGACAAAATTTGGGCTGCACGATCAGCATCAGCATGCGCCTCAACCACTTCATCGAAGGTGCGCTTCATATCAAGCATCATGGCGTGCAGCGACCCGGTTCCGATCTCAGTAGTTCTGCCAACTCCTGCAACCAAACGCGGCGTGTTATCGAGGCTATTGAGTCCCATTGCCTGCGCTAATCGGCGAGCTGGATCGATCGTGAGAACGCATACCGACCTGCCGAGTTCAGCAGCACGCACACCGAGGGCCGCAGCGGTGGTGGTTTTGCCAACTCCACCCGAGCCGGTGCACACGATGATTCGCTTGCTTGGGTCGATGAGTAGCGCGTCAATGTCAAGATGAGGAGCGGTGACGAGTGGCGTCATCGGACACCGCTATCGGTCATGACCTGTGCCAATTCATAGAGGCCGCCGAGCTCAACGCCATCGGTGAGGAAGGGCAACTCGATCACGGGAAGTCCGGTTTCTTGGATGCGCACCAGTTCCCGGGATTGCAGGGCGGTGCGACGGGCATGATCTGTGCCTTCGTCGATCAGTACTTGACCCAAATCAACTCGTGAGGAAGTGACACCCACGGATGCGAGGGCTGCGGTGATTGCATCTGCACCTACCGAGTTCTCGAGTGGCTCGCTCACAATGTCGGGGTGAATCATGTTGACGAAGATGCCACCGACGGGGAGATCGTTCGCCCGCAGATCAGCGATCCCATCGATGGTTTCCTGGACAGGCATCTCCTCGAGCAGCGTGACGAGGTGCACTGCGGTGCGCGGAGAAGCGATAACGCTCATCACGAGATCGGCGTGGTTTCGAATCGGTCCCATTTTGGCGAGCCCGGAAACCTCGGCATTAACGTTGAGGAATCGGGTGATGCGACCCGTGGGCGGCGCATCGATGATCACGGCATCGTACGCATTAGATGCTGATTTATCTGAACGCCGAACCACCTCGCATGCTTTGCCGGTGAGCAGCACATCTCGCAGGCCGGGGGCGATCGTGGTCACGAAGTCGACGGCGCCCATTTTTCGTAGGGCGGATCCGGCACGACGAAGGTTGTAGAAGAGTTCAAGGTAATCCAGCAGTGCCTCTTCGGCGTCGACGGCGAGCGCCCACACTTCACCGCCGTTTGGCGCCACAGCAACGACTCGTTCTTCGTAGGGCAAGGGGGGGACGTCAAAAAGTTGAGCAATGCCCTGACGGCCTTCGACCTCCATGAGCAGGGTGCGCTTGCCGTCGCGGGCCAGTGCGAGAGCGAGGGCGGCTGCCACGGTGGTCTTACCCGTTCCGCCTTTACCCGACACAACATGCAAATCCACCCCTGGCCAGAGCACGGGCCCGTCAGTTGAAGGAGTGGATGGCACCTCCCCAGCCTAACTTGCGAGGATCGGTTGGCATCTGGGTCGCAGATGCACGAAGCCGAGCACCGGCTAGGGTCATTTCATGACCAAATGGGAGTACTCCACTGTTCCGCTGCTCGTTCACGCCACCAAGGCAATCCTTGACAACTGGGGCCAGGATGGCTGGGAATTGGTGCAGGTCGTGCCTGGGCCGAACCCGGAGAACATGGTGGCTTACCTCAAACGCGAGATCTCCTGATGTCGGCTGTTGAAGATCGCCTCGCCGAGTTGGG
>CAIXFB010000416.1 GCA_903918595.1 uncultured Actinomycetes bacterium | reverse complement strand
GGCAGCAATGGGAACGTCAATGTGTGTTCGAAGTTCGCGCAGTTCCGCGATCGTTGAGCACGGCTGCTCCACATACTCAATCCCGAATTGCGCGAGTGCGCGTAGTTGTTCTGTTGCTTGAGAAACCGACCAACCAGCATTTACATCAATGCGAATCTTCCCGACGCCGGTGCCCAGTTCTTCATCGAGTACACCCCGCACCGCAGCAACACAGGCCTCATTCGATGAGAGATCGGCGCCTACTTTGATTTTGATGGTGTGACAACCAAGGTCTCGAACTGCAGCGATGGCAAGTGTTCGAGTGTGCTGCGCATCGACCTGCCCGATGATGGCGTTGACCGGCACATCGGCTCGCAGCCCTGCAGGCCACACTCCATATGTAGCTTCGAGCGCACTCGCTAACCAGCGCGCAGCCCGCTCATCCGAGTAATCATCGAACGGTGCGAATTCCCCCCAACCGGATGGGCCTTCGAAAAGCACGCCTTCGCGGTGCTGCAGCCCTCGAAAGGTTCCGGTGAGCGCGAGGCGGAATGGAATCGCACTCGCCAGCACATCAGCGAGTGAGCGCGCATCCGCGGAATGCGTCATGAAAAAGTCGCTACTACGGACGCTTGGGGAACTGACGGAAGTCCGGGGCGCGTCGTTCTTTGAATGCGTCGCGACCTTCTTGGGCTTCCTGTGACATGTAGAACAGCAGGGTCGCATCGCCAGCGAGTTGCTGAATGCCGGCAAGTCCATCGTCGACAGCATTGTGCGAGGCTTTCAACATGCGCAGAGCCAACGGTGAAAGCTCCAACATTCGGCGCGCCCATGAAACAGTCTCGATTTCAAGGTCTTCCAACGGGACAACCGAGTTGACCAAGCCCCAGTCGTAAGCCTGCTCAGCGCCGTACTGGTCGCACAAGTACCAGACTTCACGCGAACGCTTTTGACCAATCGTGCGCGCGAGCAGTCCAGAGCCGTAACCGCCATCAAAACTGCCAACAAGCGGACCGGTTTGTCCGAACCGCGCGTTATCTGCAGCGATGGAGAGATCACACACCACGTGCAATACATGACCGCCGCCAATGGAGTAGCCCGCAATCATCGCGATCACCGGCTTGGGTGTGCGCCGGATTTGCACTTGGAGGTCGAGCACATTAAGCCTCCCGATGCCCTTCGCCGCGATGTCATCGTCGCCGATGTAACCGTCGTCGCCGCGAATAACCTGATCGCCGCCAGAGCAGAAAGCCCAGTCACCCTGGCCGGTCAAGATGATGACGCCCACCGAATCGTCGTCGCGGGCCCGATTGAAGGCATCCTGGAGTTCAAACAGAGTCTGCGGCCGGAAAGCGTTGCGCTTCTTCGGACGGTTTATGGTGATCTTTGCGATGCCTTCGTCGTCACCGGTCGATACTTCATAACGGATATCGGTGAAATCTCCCGCCTGCGCCCAGCCGGCACCCGGGGTGATCGACGAGTGAGCCGGATCGGTGAAAGCCGGTGAGTCCTCGGCAACAACAGGGGGAAGCACATACTTGGTACGGGTATCCATGACCTGAACGCTATCGCCAGCACCTACGCTCGGCACGATGAGTC
>CAIXFB010000415.1 GCA_903918595.1 uncultured Actinomycetes bacterium | reverse complement strand
GTGGGCAGGATTAAAGGTGCGCTCAGGTGACCGGGTAAAGGCCGTTTCCTTGAGCAAACAGATCTGCAGCACAACTGCACGAGGAGTGCGCGGCACCCAACAGGGCACCTGCGTAGTGCGGGTAAGCGTCACCAATCAAGCGGGCGTTGCTCGCAGCGCTCGGGCTTACGCTCGGGTGCTCTAAGGATTTAACCGAACCGACCGGAGATGTAATCCTCTGTGCGCTGATCTACGGGAGCACTAAACAACTGGCGGGTGGGTCCGTACTCAATGAGCCGACCATGGCGTTCACCTGCATCATCAACTTCGGCGGTGAAGAACGCTGTGCGGTCGGATACGCGAGCGGCTTGCTGCATGTTGTGGGTCACGATGACGATGGTGTAATCCCCGGCTAATTCGTGCATGAGGTCTTCGATCTTGGCAGTCGCGATGGGATCCAGAGATGCGCAAGGCTCGTCCATCAAGATCACTTCGGGTCGCACCGCAATGCAGCGAGCGATCACGAGACGCTGTTGCTGCCCGCCGGAGAGCGCGTAGGCACTCTTCTTGAGGTTGTCTTTTACTTCATCCCACAAGGCCGCTCGGGTCAGTGACTCTTCAACAAGATCATCAAGATTCCCCTTGGTCTTGTTGACTCTCGGACCGTATGCGACGTTGTCATAGATCGACTTGGGAAAGACGTTGGGTTTCTGGAACACCATGCCAATCCGTCGGCGCACCTCAATCGGGTCTACCTCAGGGCCGTACAGATCGGTGCCGTGATACGCCAGTCGGCCGGTGATGCGAGCTCCTACGATGAGGTCATTCATGCGGTTGAAGGAACGCAGCAGCGTGGATTTGCCGCAACCGCTTGGTCCGATGAAAGCAGTGATTTCACCCTGAGCAATATCAAGTGAGACGTCGCGAATGGCCTCATACTCACCGTAGTAGACGCTGACACCGTTCAAAGTGAAGACAGGATTGGGAATGTCAATGCTGACCTCATGGCGAGTCTCGGATAGCGACTCCGCGATACGGATTGATGCATCCAATTCATTCATGTGGTTTTCCCTGCTCTCTTGTCCATTACCAGCGTCGTTGGGTTCGGTTGCGAATCCAGATGGCGACGAAATTCATTGCGAGCAAAATGACGAGCAGGAGCACGATTGCAGCAGCGGCAAGGACCTGGAACTCCTCGCGCGGCTCCTTGGTCCAGTTGAAGATTTGGATCGGCAAGGTTGTGTAGCCCGAGAGCATTCCGTCTGGATTGAACGTGACGAACGTGACAGCACCCAACAGGAGCAGCGGTGCGGCCTCACCGATGGCCCGTGACAGGGAGAGGATCACGCCGGTGGCGATACCCGGCGTTGCGGCGGGCAGGGTCTGCCGGTACGCGGTTTGCCACTCAGTTGCGCCGAGAGCAAGGGATCCATCGCGAATATTTCGGGGGACTGCGCGTAGCGCTTCGCGGGTGGAAATGATGATGACCGGCAGGATCAGCAGCGCCAGGGTGAGCGAGGCGGTGATCACGCTTTGCCCGAGTGCTAGCGCCCGAGCAAAGACTGCCAAGCCCAAGATGCCGTAGACGATGGATGGGACAGCGGCCAGGTTTTGAATATTGACTTCCACGAGGCGTTGGAATCGGCCACCCTGCTTGGAAAACTCTTCGAGATAGATCGCAGCGAGGATGCCAATGGGCAGGGCGATGATCGCGGTGAAGCCAATCACCCAGATCGAGCCCATGAGTGCCGATTGCACGCCGGATTGCTCGGGATTTCGGATGGAGGGCATGTTGGTGATGAGCCCGAGATCTAACCGAGGCCATCCTTTCGTCACCACGTACACCAAGAGCACAACAAGGGTGATGATGCCGATTGCCAAGGAGATGAAGAGCAACCACATGAAGACGCGATCCCACGCACGATTGCTCTGCTGGCCGAGATCTGCTGGATTGAAGTCGGAGTCGGGTCGGGTTTGCATGCTCACTGGTACACCTGCCGGTATCTGCGCACCAATCGAATGCTGATCATGTTCATAGCAAAAGTGATGATGAAGAGCAGCAAGGCAACGGCGAAGATGGACTTGTATTCCATGCTGCCGGTAGCCAAGTCTCCGGCACCAGCAGCTGCGATATAGGAGGTCATTGTTTGCATGCCTTCAAGCGGGTTGAAGCTCAGACGAGGTTCGAGCCCAGCGGCGATAGTGACGATCATGGTCTCACCGATGGCCCGGGAGATACCCAGAACGAATGCAGCGACGATGCCGGACAGTGCAGCTGGAATTACCACATCTGTTGCTGTTTGGCGCTTGCTGGCACCGAGTGCGTAAGAGCCATCGCGTAACCCGCTGGGTACCGCAGACATCGCATCCTCAGACAACGAGGCCACGGTGGGGATGATCATGATGCCCATGATGAGACCGGCGGAAAGCGCGTTGAAGATATCGATACTGGGGAAGAAGCGCACCAACACAACGCGGGTGAGGAACTCCAAGGCAAAGAAGCCAAAGACCACGGTGGGAATTCCGGCTAACACCTCAAGGGTGGGCTTGAGTACCTTGCGCACTCGCATGCTGGCGTACTCGGAGAGATAGATAGCAGCGCCAAGGCCGAGCGGAATGGCTACAACGGTGGCAATCGCGGTGATCATCAATGTTCCCGACACCAGCGGCAAGACTCCGAATTCACCGTTCGCGAACAGTGGCGTCCAGACCGTTCCTGTCAGAAAATCCCAGACGGGTACCTCTGAAAAGAATTCGATGGACGGGATGACGATTGACAGGACGATTCCGACGGTGGTCAAGATGGAGACGCTTGCTGCTACCACCAAGATCGCGCGCATTATTGCTTCACCGCGACGCGGGCTCATCTGACGTAACGAACGACGCAACTCATCTTCGTTGATCTGGGGGGCGGCGATGGTCACTCGGTCACCGCCGGAAGTGTTTCGGCTTGAGCTAGCAGGTCTGCGAAATCCGAGACGAGCTGCGCTGACTGCTCTTCATTGAGCGGAATGTAATCCGCTCCCTCAGCAATGGATGCGTCGTTATTGACGTAGTAGGTGAAGAAATCCCGCACCTCAGAACGGGTGAGTGCCTGCACGGATGGATACACATACAGTGGCCGTGCCATCGGGGTGTAACTGCCATCTTGTGCAGTTTCGGCGCTCGGTGCAACACAGCCGTCACCAGAATCGATTTCAACCGCGCGCAATTGGTCGGCATTCTCTTCGTAATACGTGAAGCCGAAATATCCGAGCCCGCCGGGAGATCCGACAACTCCCTGCACGGTGACGTTGTCGTCCTCACTGGGTGTGAAGTCTGTTCTGCTTGCGCCTTCCTCGCCATTCACCACGTCAGTGAAGTAATCGAACGTTCCTGAATCCGTGCCGGGTCCGAAGAGCCGTAAGGGCACGTCAGGGAAGGTGGGGTCAATCTGATTCCAGTTGTTCACCGTTGAGCCAGGTGCCCACATTGCTGCGAGCTGCTCAAGAGTGAGACAGGTCGCCCAGTCATTGTTCTTGTTCACAACAACAGTCAGCGCATCGACAGCGACGCTCAACTGGGCGTATTCAATGCCATTTCGGGCGCAGTCTTCGGCCTCAATTTCCTTGATTTTTCGAGAGGCATTGTTGGCATCGGTTTCGCCGCGGCAAAAGCGAGCGAACCCGCCACCGGTACCCGATGAGCCGACCGTCACTGGAATACCCGGTTGCGCTTGTTGAAAGTCTTCTGCAGCAACCGCAGTGAGCAGGTAGACGGTTGATGAGCCATCGACCCGCACCTTGCCACCTGAAGTACCGCAGCCGGTAAGTACGAGAGCTGTCGCCACGGCGAGGCCGACCACAAGTCGCACGTGGATTCCCCTCAAAAGGTGTCGACAAGATGAACAAGAAAAAGCCTAGATACGAATGGTTGACGGCGAGAAAGCCTCAGATGAACGAAAGGTGAACGAAAGGTGAACGAATCGTCACGCTCGGGTGGGTTTATGCCGTTCAATCGCCCACAGGCGTGGGATCAGACCATCTGGCCAAAATCGGTGGACTACCGCAAACTC
>CAIXFB010000414.1 GCA_903918595.1 uncultured Actinomycetes bacterium | reverse complement strand
CACCCGGAAGCGTTACATGCACAACTACAACTTCCCGCCGTACTCCACAGGTGAGACCGGTCGCGTTGGTAGCCCCAAGCGCCGCGAAATCGGACACGGCGCTCTGGCGGAGCGGGCACTCGTACCAGTTCTGCCCACGCGCGAGGAATTCCCCTACGCAATCCGTCAGGTCTCCGAGGCGCTCGGCTCCAACGGCTCCACATCCATGGGTTCTGTGTGCGCATCGACCATGTCGTTGCTCAATGCGGGTGTCCCGCTGAAGGCGCCGGTGGCAGGTATTGCAATGGGTCTGATCTCAGGTGAGATCGATGGAAAGACGGAGTATGTAGCAATCACCGACATCCTCGGCGCCGAAGACGCTTTCGGCGACATGGACTTCAAGGTTGCTGGTACCCGCAACTTTGTCACTGCCCTGCAGCTCGATACCAAGCTCGATGGCATTCCGGCCTCGGTGCTTGCGGGTGCCTTGACTCAGGCTCGCGACGCGCGACTGGCCATCCTTGACGTGATGACGGAAGCGATCGATGCTCCTGATGAAATGGCAGCAACAGCTCCTCGAGTGATCAGCGTTGTGATCCCGGTGGACAAGATCGGCGAGGTTATCGGGCCAAAGGGTAAGATCATCAACCAGATTCAGGAAGAAACTGGCGCTGACATTTCCATTGAAGACAACGGCACGATCTACATCGGCGCGACAAACGGACCAGCTGCTGAAGCAGCTCGTGCAGCGATCAACCAAATCGCAAACCCGACGATGCCAGAGGTCGGAGAGCGTTACCTGGGTACCGTCGTGAAGACCACCAACTTTGGTGCCTTCATTTCTTTGGTGCCCGGCAAAGACGGCCTGCTGCACATCTCGGAAATCAAGAAGCTCACTGGCGGTAAGCGAATTGAAACCGTTGAAGAAGTGCTCAACGTCGGCGACAAGATTGAGGTGGAGATCAAGGAGATTGATCCTCGCGGCAAGCTTTCACTCGCGCCCGTGACCGAAGCTGCATCTGCTGAAAGTGCAGATGCCTAAGGCTTCTACCCGCACATTGTTGCGGGAAGTTGATGGGGGAGTTGTTCGTCGAACCGTGCTCCCGGGTGGCCTGCGAATCATCACTGAGCAGGTCCCCGGGGTTCGGTCGGTGTCATTCGGTGTATGGGTTGGGGTGGGCTCGCGGGATGAGTCCGGCCAAATGATGGGTTCTGCCCACTACCTGGAGCACCTGTTATTCAAGGGAACATCTCGACGATCAGCGCTGGAGATCTCTGCCTCTATCGAGGCTGTGGGTGGTGATCTGAACGCTTTCACCTCAAAGGAGTACACCTGCTATTACGCGCGGGTTCTGGATTCGGATTTACCGCTAGCAATCGATGTTGTGTGCGACGTTGTCCTTGACGCACTCATCAAGGTAGACGACGTTGAGGCCGAACGTGGGGTGATTCTGGAAGAGATCGCCATGCATGACGACGATCCTGGCGATTCTGTACACGATGAGTTTGCTGAAGCAATGTTTGGTGATTCCCCGCTGGGAAGGCCAATCCTTGGGACCGTAGACACCATCACTGGCATCGAGCGCAATGCGATCAACAGGTTCTACCGAAAGCGCTACCTGCCTCAGAACATGGTTATCGCTGCCGCTGGCAATGTGGATCACGCCACGGTCGTCAAGCACGTCACCAAGGCTTTCTCAGGTTTTCTCGACAGAGAAGTAATTCCCACACCAGCACGCAGAGGTTCTCGTCGTCCTGCGAGCACCTCCCAAGTTCGGGTGGTGCCGCGGGTGACTGAACAGGCTCATTTGGTGCTGGGAGTTCCGGGCTTACTGCGGAACGATCCCCGGCGATTTACAGCGGGCGTGCTATCCACCGCATTGGGTGGAGGTATGAGCAGCCGGCTATTTCAAGAAGTTCGAGAAAAGCGCGGGTTGGCATATTCGGTGTACTCATATGCGCAAGGTTTTGCTGACACCGGGGTCTTCGGTCTGTATGCGGGCTGCCTCCCCGCCAAGGTAGACACTGTTCTTGACGTATGTCTGAGCGAACTTGAAAACGTGGCGCATCAGGGATTGAGTTCGGACGAACTTGCTCGAAGCAGAGGCCAGGTGAAGGGCGCGACGGTTCTCGGACAAGAGGATACGGGCGCCCGAATGACTCGCATCGCAAAGAGTGAGTTGCACGGGGAACCCCTTCTGGGGCTCAACGATGTGCTGGCCAGAGTTGATTCGGTGACCGATGAGGACGTGCATGCGCTTGCCAGAGAGCTTTTCTCTGCACCCATGACCCTGGCTGTGATTGGTCCCTTTGACTCCACTCACACATTCAATGCTGTGGCATCCTGACGTCACATATGAAACGCTGAGGTGGTGAATATGGCAGAGCAGGCTGCACCCATCCGGGTTGGCGTTATTGGTGCCCTAGGTCGAATGGGGGCCACCGTTGTTTCGGCTGTTCAAGAGCAGCCAGATCTGCAACTCGTAGCGCAGATTGATCAGGGTGATGATCTCAGTGCACTACTGGACTCTAAAGCTCAAGTGATTGTTGATTTCACTACGCCAGATGTGGTCATGCCCACGCTCAAGTTTGCAATCGAGAACGGCATCCATTGCGTTATCGGCACCACCGGATTCGACGCTGAAAGACTCAGGGAGTTAACGCAGTGGTGTGCGAAGAGTCCCTCCACGGGGGTCTTGGTTGCGCCGAATTTTGGAATAGCGGCAATCCTCATGATGAAGATGGCTCAGATGGCTGCACCACATTTTGAATCCGTCGAAATTGTTGAACTGCACCATCCTAAAAAGGTGGATGCTCCATCGGGGACTGCGATCAGAACTGCTGAGATGATCGGTCTGGCAAGGCACGATGTGGAGATGCCAGATGCCACGGTTGATGCTCATGATGGCGCACGAGGTGCCCGAGTAGCTGGGATCCCGATCCACTCACTGCGGATATCGGGATTGGTTGCCCATCAGGAAGTAATTTTTGGTGGAGAAGGCGAAACGCTCACAATTCGTCACGATTCGCTTTCTCGAGAAAGTTTCATGCCAGGCGTTGTGCTTGGTATTCGTGAGGTGGGCAAGCACCCGGGACTCACCGTAGGACTCGACACGTTCCTGGGTTTATGAGTCAACGCGCGATTTCACTGCTGCTCGCTGCAGCAGTGGCAATCTATGCCGGGTTTGCGCTGTGGCGTGGTTGGTTCTTACTGCTTACAGGGGATCCCGTCTTGATTGTCTTCGGCGTGGCCATTGCGGTACTCCCCGTGTTGGGTGCATGGATGCTGTATCGGGAACTCAAATTCGGTTGGCAGATGCAAGCTATGGGGCGTCAGTTAGCGAGTGAGGGGGGCTTACTTCGTGACGATCTGCCCAAAACCCCCTCTGGTCGTGCGCAGCTTGAGGCGGCAGACGAGCGATTTGCGGAGCTTTCGAAGGCGGCTGAAGCTGAGCCGGAGGACTGGAGAGTGTGGTTTCGGCTCGCGCTTGGTTATGACGAATCTCGCGATCGAAAACGTGCTCGACGGGCGATGCGCACTGCAGTCGACCTCTATGTATCGGATGGAGATTCCAACACCCAAGCGTGATGCGCGGTGGCCCAGGAACGAATCGCTTGAACTGCCATGTCATAGCGTTCACCGCCGGTCGGCCAGTCAAGGGACCAGCGATGTATGTGGGTGCCGTAAGTTCGCCCTAATTGGCGAACCACGATCAGGCCATCCTCTGGCGCCACGAGGGCTTGTGTCCACGGAAAAAACCTTGAAGACCACAGATTTCGAATTGCGATACCTTCATCATTGACGTAGGTGCCCGCGACAGAGGCCCGAGCTAAAACGAGACAGGCAGTTGCTAGTAGTGCAGATGACAGGAATGTCCAGCCCGAAAACCCTGCTGTAAATCCGACAAGAATCACCCCTCCTGCGCTGAGGGCTATTCCTAATGCGAATGCGATGAGAATGAGTGACCGAAGCGCGCCTCTGGTTCCGATGCGAACGAACTTGGTCTGATAGGTGACCGGAAGTTCGGCAGATTTCGGCGGGACTGGCCACAGAAAACTAAAAATTGGACGGCGTTCCTCGTCTTCGGGCTTCATTCGGACAGTCCTGAAGCGCGCAGTAGGGCAGTCACTATCGCTGCCACCAGAACAACGACTAAGAACGGCGCTCGCAACATGAGCGCAATAACCGCCGCGGCTACCCCGGCAACCCGTGCGTCAATCACCAAGGTGGTACCCGTTGAAAATGTCTGGACAGCTACCAGTGCTGAAAGTAAACAGATAGGTAGGTACCCGGTAATCCGGCGCACCGTGGTGTTGTCAAGTAGGGAGGCCGGCAGTAGATATCCGAGCAATTTCTCCGAGTAAGTACCTGCGGCTCCGATCAGTACCGCCGCCCAAATCATGAGGTGCCACCTTGGCTACTCGAGCGGGATTTGCGGGCAACGATCCGGTCTGCGGCCACAGCGACCAGTGCTGCAGCCAAAACTGGAAGGCCTGGCTGCAAAAAGGGCACGAGCGCAATGGCCAGACTTGCGCTAACGAGAGCCAACGCCCACATCGACCGGGAATTGAGCCGTGGCCACAGCAGGGCAATGAACCCGGCGGGGATGGCCGCGTCCAGCCCGAGCGTCCCGGGATCATCGATGAGGGAGGCACCCAAAGCGCCAGCAAGCGTACCGATATTCCACAGGACAAATACCGATAAGCCGGTCGCCCAAAAGGCATGGCGCGCACGCTGTGGATCGTCGGGGTGGGAGAGAGCCATTGCGGTGCTCTCATCGATTGTTAGTTGAGCTCCAGCGAATTTTGCAAACCCATGCAGGCGAAGGCGCGGTGCCAAACTGAGAGCGTACAGACTGTTACGGGCACCGAGAAGCACTGCCGTTGCCACTGCCGCAACGATCCCACCCCCAGCCCCGAGCACGCCTACAAGTGCAAATTGAGAGGCTCCAGTGAACATCAACAGTGAAAGCGCTTGGGTTTGCCACACGTCGAGTCCACTTGCGATGCTGATGGCGCCGAAGGACAGACCATAGGCCCCGGTGGCAACGCCCACTCCAAGTGCTTTCACGGTGGTCGGCCGCATGTTCATGTCATTGGCCGCAGTGTCATCGATGTTCATAATGGCGGTGCTCCACGGTCCTGGAATCGATGGGGCATGGGCGTAATAGTGTCACTTGTGGTTCGTGACAGGGTTAGTGCATGAGAACTCGGGGGATCGCACCTGCCGGGTCTGACGCTTCAACAGAATCGGCAAATCCCCCAATAGCCAAGGCTTTGCTGGCCAACCCCTTGTCGACCAGCATGAGTAAGGGACTCACGGCTTTTGCAGTGGTGTGGCAAAGCGCATGGATCGCTACGAACCCAGGCCTGTGGCCCACCGGTCAAGCCTCGTGGGTGAGTTCACTATTGATCTCCGGCGTCCTGTGCACCCTTCCTGCTCTTGTCGTCACAACGTGGGGACCGTGGGTCTCGGGCTTCTGGGGTCTACGAGTTCGGTGGGCAAATGTGACATT
>CAIXFB010000413.1 GCA_903918595.1 uncultured Actinomycetes bacterium | reverse complement strand
TTCTCCTCGCGCTAAATGCTTCTTCGGCCTGACTAGGCTTGCGCAGGTGAATTCCGCAACGCACCGTCCGGTCCTGGTTGTCGATTTTGGCGCGCAATACGCCCAGCTGATCGCCCGGCGGGTTCGCGAGGCTCGTGTGTATTCCGAGATCGTTCCGCATGGCATTTCCGTCGAAGAAGTACGTGCGAAAAATCCTGTCGCCATCATTTTGAGTGGGGGACCAGCAAGTGTTTATGCAGAGGGCGCTCCCTCGTGGGACAGCGGCATCCTCGACCTTGGTGTTCCAGTGCTTGGAATCTGTTACGGCTTTCAGGCAATGGCCCAGGCACTCGGCGGAACGGTTGCCCGTACCGGCCTGAGTGAATTCGGCGGCACCGAGCTCTCGGTGCTTTCCAGCGGCATCTTGTTTGCGGATCAGCCTGATCGTCAGAACGTCTGGATGTCGCACGGGGATTCAGTGTCTGTCGCGCCCGATGGTTTCGATGTGCTGGCGAGCACCCATGGCGCCCCCGTTGCTGCATTTGAGTGTGTAGCGCGCCAGATGGCTGGCGTTCAATTCCATCCAGAAGTGATGCATAGCGAGCGTGGTCAGCAGATACTTGAGAACTTTTTGTTCAACATAGCTGGCTGCTCCGCCGACTGGACCTCTACCAATGTGATCGATGAGCAAGTTGCACTGATTCGAGAGCAGGTTGGCTCCGGTCAGGTCATCTGCGGTTTATCGGGTGGAGTTGATTCAGCAGTTGCGGCAGCGATCGTGCAGCGCGCGGTGGGCGAGCAACTCACCTGCGTATTCGTCGATCACGGTCTCCTGCGTAAAGGCGAGGCCGAGCAAGTTGAACGTGACTTTGTGGCGGCTACTGGAGTCAAACTCGTTGTGGTGGATGCGCGCCAACGTTTTCTTGACGCGCTGGCCGGGGTGACCGACCCCGAAACCAAGCGCAAAATCATCGGACGTGAGTTCATTCGGGTGTTCGAAGATGCTGCCCGAGGTGTTGTCGATGATCTTGGCGCAAGTGGTGCTTCCGTGGACTACCTGGTGCAAGGCACGTTGTATCCAGACGTTGTGGAGTCAGGCGGCGGTTCAGGCACCGCAAACATCAAGAGTCATCACAATGTGGGTGGGTTGCCTGATGACCTGCAGTTCACTTTGGTGGAGCCCTTACGCACGTTGTTCAAGGACGAGGTCCGTCAGGTGGGACTCGAATTAGGGCTGCCTCCAGAGATCGTGTGGCGTCATCCATTCCCGGGCCCCGGTCTCGCTATTCGCATTATTGGTGCAATCGATGAGGAGCGGCTTTCCATCTTGCGAGAGGCCGATGCCATTGCGCGCGAGGAACTCACCGCTTCTGGTATTGATCGGGATGTGTGGCAGTTCCCGGTGGTGCTGCTCGCTGATGTGCGCTCGGTCGGTGTGCAAGGTGATGGCCGTACCTATGGTCATCCAGTGGTGCTGCGCCCGGTCTCGAGCGAGGATGCCATGACAGCTGACTGGTCCCGGTTGCCCTATGACCTCATTGCCCGGATTTCCACGCGCATCACCAATGAGGTGCGGCAGATCAACCGGGTCACCCTCGATGTGACGAGCAAACCGCCGGGCACCATTGAGTGGGAGTAGTTCGGTCTCGGTATAACGTGCCGGTATGGAATTTGTTTATAACGCGATCCTCGTCCTGCACTTCATTGGTCTTGCGAGTGTGGTCGGTGGATTCCTCGCTCAGATGAGGAGCGCCGACAAGGGCGTCAATCCAGCGATGCTGCACGGTGCGCTCACCCAGTTGGTGACCGGTCTGCTTCTCGTTGGCCTGCCGGAAATGGGCGCGGTAGTGCCCTATGAAGGCTGGGAGAGTTGGGACCACGGCAAGATCGCAGTGAAGTTGGTCATCACTTTGGTGATCACGGTGCTCGCATTTGTTGGGCGCAAGAAACCACTCCCACAAAAGGGCTTCTGGGCTGCGATCGGTGCGCTCTCGATCATCAACGTGATCATCGCGGTCTTCTGGTAGAGCGGTTTGGCAGAACGCTAGGAGATGTGCACCACGTTGAAACATTCAGCGTAGGTGCCTTCTTCTAGCTGACCTTCTTGAGCGATTCGCTGCAACCAGCCGCGAACGCGTTCGGTCATTTCTTCGGGGTTTGCCACCTGCGATCGATGTTCCAAAATTGCTGCCAGTTTCAAGTCAATTTCTGCTGACACGTCAACGTAGGTGTTTGACGTGGGTGCACCCATGACCCAGACGTCGTGCACGGTCCACGCTTCGAGTTCCTCGTCGTCGAGCAAAGTCGTATGCGCGAATGGGTTTCTGGCATCAGGATAAATAGCAAAGATGGCTGCCTCGCCGGCAGCTAAGTGGTCAGGGTGGGAGGCGGGGATTCGCTCCCAGTTGCGTTCGGGCGACTGAATCAACATGCGCTCGGGGCGCACCTGCCTGATGACCCGAGAAATATCCCTGCGCACATCGTGGCTCGCGGTGAGGTACCCATCGCGGTAGCCGAGGTAGCGAACATCGCTCACGCCAAGCACAGCGGCTGCTGCGATCTGCTCGGCCCGCCGAATGCGGGGGATCTCCGACCTGGGCGTGCCGGGGTCAAATCCACCTGCATCTCCGTCGGTAACGATGCAGTACGTCACCTCAATTCCTGATCTTGTCCATTGGGCGATGGTGCCGCCGGCACCAAAATCAACATCATCTGGATGGGCCGTTACGACCAGGGCGCGCTCGGGTTGCGGGGCATCAGCTGGGCTGGTCACAGGGGTCCTTATGACTAAAAGTGGATGAAATAGGGCAAATTACACTGATGTAAGAGGGAGTCACAGTAGTCACACCAGCCACTTTCGTGACACAGTATGGGAGTGCTTCCCCGCTCACAGGGTAATTCTGCCCTGCCATGGATATCTCGCGCCCTCAAGGGCGGCGGGGTGCGGGTCGCATTGGGCGGCATCGTTGCGGTCACGGCCATCGCTTTGATTGCACCGAATGCTTCGGTCGTTGCCAGCGCGGGTGCTGATGCCTGGACCCCAAGTGATTGGACAGGCGAAGTTGCAGGGCCTCCGGTGCCCGGAATCGGATTGCCTCCGGCGCCACTACCCGGAACTCCCGTTCCGCTCCCTGAGGGGTACGACGTTGCACCGGAGTATGAAGGCCAAGCACAGTGTGATCCTGCTGCAAAACCAGGAACACAAAAAGTTGCGGACCTCATCAAGGGAACGTACGGAACCAGTCAAGTGGTGTGGATTCCTAGGTCATGTGAAGTTGGTGGGCAAAGCGAGCACAAAGAAGGTCGGGCACTCGACTGGATGACTGATGTCCGCAAGC
>CAIXFB010000412.1 GCA_903918595.1 uncultured Actinomycetes bacterium | reverse complement strand
GCATGGTGGTTCCTTTCTGTTCCCGTCATCGTGAGCGGGAGGGAACAGCAAAGAAACGTCGTGATGTGAGGCTGTGGATGAATCAGCAGAGCAGGGCCGGGGATTAGCGAGTTACTAACAGGTCTCCGACAGCAACCTTGACACTCGGGGAGAACACCGTGGTGCTCAGGTCGCGATTCAGGCGATCGGTGATTGCAGAACTTGCAAACCGCAGTTCGATCCCGGTGAACAGCGTCGATTTGGAATCGTCGTTATTGATCTTGGTGCGAGACCGAATCTCGGTAATAGCGAAAATCTCCGCATTGCTGCCATCGGCGAGAACGCAATCAACCACGCGCGCCCGAGTGTCAATGGTGGGCACCTGGCATCGCACGCTCTGATTGGTCCGGGTGTTCAGGAATCGAAAACCACCTGCGGTTGCATTCGCGGTGAAGGTCTTGGCTTGAATCGGAAGAGTGACGGTGGCACTGGTGTCATACGTCGTGGTCGTGACCCCGCCCGGGGAGATGCCCACCAGCACGATGTCTGCACTCGACCACGCCGGCAAGATGCCCGGGGAGGTGGTGAACGTGAAAATGCCCGTGGCCGGGATTGTGGTGAAGGCCTGCGCGGGGATCGAGGCGGCGAAAGCGCTGGCGCCGGCCATGACGATGGCACCTGTGAGGGCGATCAGGCGACGACCAAGGTTCATAGGTGCAGGATAGACCCGTGAGCACTGCCAACCTCGATGCCGTATTGATCGCTGCGCTGGAAGCCGCCGTAGGCAGCGAGCAGGTCATCACATCCCGTGCGGACATGGAGGGCTACACCACCGATTGGTCGCGCAGGTTCTCCGGAACCGCAATTGCCGTGGTGCGCCCTGCGAACACCGCAGAAGTTGCAAGCGTGGTGCGGATCTGCTCCGAATCTGGTGTTCCGATGCTTGCCCAAGGCGGCAACACCGGATTGGTCGGTGGTTCGGTGCCTGGAGCTACGGGAACCCCACCGGTGATCATTTCCCTGCGCCGCTTGGACTCTTTGGTACCAGTTGATGAACTCTCCGGGCAGGTGACCGCGGGCGCAGGAGCGTTTCTGGGAGATGTGCAGCGGCATGCACGCGCGGCCGGCTGGGAATACGGAGTAGACCTCGCGGCCCGAGACTCGGCAACGATCGGCGGGACGGTCGCCACGAACGCCGGTGGCATTCATGTGATCTCCCAAGGCATGACCCGCGCGCAAGTCACCGGAATCGAAGCGGTGCTCGCCGATGGCAGCGTGATCTCGCACTTGGCCGGGCTCGACAAAGACAACACAGGCTATGACCTCACCGGACTGCTCTGCGGATCGGAAGGAACGCTTGGCGTGATCACCGCGGTGCGAGTGCGGTTGCACCGACCAGTTGGGCGCACCACCGTTGCGTTGATCGGCGTGGACTCCTATGAGTCAGCGGTAGCACTCATCCACTCAGGTGCTACTCCGGGCTATCGCTTGCGGGCGGCGGAAGTGATTGATGCCTGCGGCATGCGGCTGGTCCAGGAGGTTGCTGGCTTGCCGTGGCCATTGGCCGCGCCATGGCCGCTGGTGGTGTTGCTCGAAGTAATTGATGGGGGCACAGGCGATGGGCTTGCTATTTCCCTCGACGCCGACGCCGTAGTGGGCCTTGAGCCGGGTGAGCAGGAGCGGCTCTGGCAATACCGGGAGCGGCAGTCAGAAGCGTTCAGTTCCCTTGGGGTTATTCATAAACTCGACGTATCCGTGCCCCTCGAATC
>CAIXFB010000411.1 GCA_903918595.1 uncultured Actinomycetes bacterium | reverse complement strand
GGGCAACTTGAAGCTTGGGGAGCTGCCGTTCTACCAATGAGCTACGCCCGAAATGGAGCGGAGATGAGTGGAGGTGCAGCGGGGCGGGAAGGGGGTAATGGGAGCGATTAGTCGTGGATTGGTGGCAAGCACGGCGTTACCGGGCTCCGGCACCAAGTATGTTCTTGTGAATGACCCCGTTCTTCATGATGAGATGGAACCTGTTCTCCGGGTCCGCGACGAGATCGATGTCCACTAGCGGATTGCCATCGACCACAAGAATATCCGCCAATGCGCCCTTTTCGATGACGCCAAGTTTGCCCGGATAGGGGCTGCGACTGCCCGACAAGGCGAGAAGTTCCGCGTTGTTGCGAGTCGCCATCGTAAGGATTTCGGCTGGCTCGTACCACCGCTTCATCGAGGCCAACATATGCCCCTGTCTGACAGTGGCTGGAGGGTTGAACAGAATATCCGTTCCCCACGCTGTCTTGAGCTTGAATTTGCGGGCTAGCCCGTAGATGAAGTCTGTTCCATGTTCAACCTGCTGCTCCTTGAGGCGGTTTGGCGTTCCCTCCGGAAACGCGCCAGTTCCCTCGTCGATGAAAGGCTGTGTGCTGAGCCAGGCACCCCTCTCGGCAATCATCTCCGCCGTTGCCTCGTCCATCAGATGGCCGTGCTCGATACTGCGGACGCCAGCCCTTAGCGCGGTCTGAATGGAGCGCGGCAGATAGGCATGCACGGCCACATATGTTCCCCAGTTATCGGCGGCTTCTACGGCTGCGTGAAGTTCGCGCTCTGTATACTGGCTGGTGTCGATAGGGTCGTAGTGGGAGACAATTCCGCCTCCGGCAGCCAACTTGATCTGACTTGCGCCCAGAGCTAATTGTTCTCTCGCCCGCTTCAGAACCGCATCTGCACCATCTGCGACAACACCCGCGCCAATTGCCTCGGTGCGGCTCCAGTTTCCGGGCCTCTCGGGCAATTCATACGGCAATCTGAAGTCACCATGTCCGCCCGTCTGTGAAATGACCGCTCCTGAAGGCCAAATGCGCGGCCCTGAACTTATGCCGGTGTCGATAGCCTTCTTGAGGCTGAAGGACGCTCCCCCCATATCGCGAACGCTGGTAAATCCACGCAGGAGTGTACGTCGTGCCTCATCAGCGGCAAGTAGCGTAAGGTAACCCTCATCAGCTGTCATCAAATCGGGAATGGTCACCGGAGCGAGCATCGAATGCCAATGAGCATCGATAAGACCAGGCATCAGGGTGCGGCCGCCGCAGTCGATTCTTTGAGCAGAGGAAACGACCGCGCTCCCGGTAGCAATTACCTCTGTGATAAAGCCGTCTTGCACAAGAACAGTGAAGCCTCTCTTGAGGTTTGCTGAAATCCCATCAAAGATCGAAGCATTCTCAAAGGCGATAACGGTGGAGGTACCAGCCATAAGCGACCCTGGCTGGAGAATGATGCTTCCCGTTGCGCTCACACTGGTCATGAGCAATCGGCGTCGTGAAATCGGTGCCAAGTTTGGGTTCCCTTCACGCTTAAAATTGAAGGATCAGAAGCAGGAATAGCCTGAAGTTTATCTTCGCTTATGCGATGAGTATTTAGTTTGAGCAAGAAAACGCGTCAAGATGGACGTCCAAGACTGGTCGGAATTAGCGCACCACGACAACCTCCACCCTCTGCCCTATCACTGCCGAGCTCCTGCGAGGTGAACCACGCCTGGAACTCTCGTACCTCTGGATCATAAGATGTTGGTAATGATCGGTGTACGTGGCTTTTCCATAGAGGTCGAACCTACGACACCCAGCTTGGGAAGCTCCCGTTCTACCGCTGATCGACGCCTGCGATGGTGTGTGGAGAAGTGGAGGTGAGGCAGGGCGGCAAGGGTGTGGATGATGCCCTGTGTGAAAAGGTTTGGAAAGCTGTCTTGGAGTTAGAAAAGGCCCGGCGTGGAGCCGGGCCTCTTCTGTGTGGGTGGGTGGGGTCAGTTAGCCTAGGCCGTCCGCATTATCACCT
>CAIXFB010000410.1 GCA_903918595.1 uncultured Actinomycetes bacterium | reverse complement strand
TCGCAGCCGAAGCCGGAGCTGAGGTCGGCTTCTTGCGCGGTGGGGAGCCCTCAGACTTGCTGGTGGCCGTTGTGCCAGGCATCGCCCATGAACTGCGCGCTGAGCTGCTGCGATTGGACGCCGACCTCGGTCCTTGATCGAAGGATCTAGTCGAGTCTTCGAAGTTCCTGTGGATAGCTTTGGGCTTTTGCTACGTACGTCTGCACGTTGTGTACGAACGCTCCGGGTGCAACTGAATGTTCAGTGATGACGGCGGGCACACCCAAAGCCCGGGCGAAGGCTGGGACTACCTTGCCATTCCCAACAAGTGCACAGGCGCCAACGAGAGCATGCGGGCCAACGAGTGCCCCGTGCAACACCACAGAGCCGGATCCGATCAGCGAGTCATCGAAAATGGTGCAGCCCTCGAGATGAGCGTTGTGCCCGATCGTGCACCTATCGCCAATAGTGGTGTCCAAAGTACTCGTGCAATGAATAACAGCCCCGTCTTGGACGGATGTGAAATTGCCAACTGTGATGCGCCCACCATCTCCTCGAAGAACAGCACCGGGCCAGATGCTCGAACCTGACCCAACAGAGACATTTCCAATAATCACAGCATCGGGATGGATGAATGCATCTGGAGCAATGTCCGGCTCGCGTTCACCGAGGGCGTAGACGGCCATCAGCGCTGTCTCCTCACAATTGGGGGTGATGAGCGACAAACTTAGTCATGAGGCACAATCTGCGCACAGCCCTTGTGGCTCGCAGACACGATCGGAGCTGCCAGAGCTCTGGGTGGATCGCACAGAAAGGATCGATCAGCAATGGCGACCGACTATGACGCCCCGCGCAAAACCGATGAGGAACTCGCTGAGGACAGTCTCGAAGACCTCAAAGCGCGACGTGCTGAGAAGACCGCATCAGCGGTCGATGTGGATGAAGCGGAGCTAGCCGAAAACCTTGAACTGCCTGGTGCTGATCTCTCGGATGAAAGTTTGGCCGTTCGGGTCGTGCCTAAGCAATCGGATGAGTTCACTTGCTCAAAGTGTTTTCTTGTTCAGCACAGGAGCCAAATGGATCACGAAGGAAAAACAGGCGCAGTGTGCAAGGACTGTGCCTGATCCGCACTGGCACTCATCAAGAATTTGTCAGGCTGCTAGGAGCGTTCTCCCCAGTGCATGGCACTGCGGTAGACCATCACTTCGACTACGGCTGCGGTGGCTGCTGTCAAGGCAGTCCATGCAATCGCCCGCGAAAAACTCACCGAAGGATCTTTGGGAACTGGTGCACTATGACCGGTGATTCGCTGGTAGCCACCGTTCAGCAGGCGGCGGGCGAGCATGGTTGCGGCTATCGCAGCAACCGGAGCAATCACATGCACCAAAGGGTTAACTTGCGGATTCGCTTCATTGTGCTCAACCGACATGCCATCGACTCCATTTCATGCAGTTAGTGGTCTACACAGAAGACTAGACGGTGTTGGATTAACGGGCTGCGTGGATAGCAGCCGCAAGATCGTCGGGGTGCCGGCTCGACAATACCCACGACGGATGAGGGTCAGCGTCATCTTTCAGGGTAATCAGCACTCCTGCATTCCCAGCCCACGGTCGGATGAGCGTGTAGGCCCGAGCATCTGCGTCAGGATGGCGTCCGTCTCGAGCCAACTTCAACCCTTCTGTATCGAGAATTGTGGTCTCAGCAATACTCTCGATTGGTAGGGCAGCCGGTCCCGCAGTGACGCACATTGGTGAGACTGTGAGCATTGGCGACGTCCACCATAAGACGGCGTATATGAGGGTGACAAGGCCAAGCCCTACGGTGAATCCGATGGGGATCCCCACGGCAGCTGCATAGGCGATGCCTACTGTCCCGGCGAAAGCACCAAGAACCACCCAGATGACGGGCCTGGGAGTGAGTCGTTCTCGATACATACCTTGCACGGTACTAGGGTGCCATTTCGATGAATGAAATCACTGGGACGTCCTCTCGGACCACTCCGCCTGCTGATGCAATCCTGCCCGAGAGATCTCTTCATTCCCCCGAACCGGGTGCAGAGATCCCATCGCATTACCGGTGGTGTTTCGGGTGTGGGGTTGATCACCCGACGGGTCTGCATATGCGAATCACTGCAGGTGAAGGACTTGATGTGTTCGGAGTCTTTGTTGTTGGAGAACATCATCAAGGTGCACCGGGTTTGGCTCATGGTGGACTGCTGACGCTGGCAGTGGATGAAATCCTTGGATCGCTGAATTGGCTTCTTGCTACGCCCGCCGTAACAGGAAGGATTGAATGCGACTTTCGTAGACCGGTGCCCGTTGGCAGTGTGTTGCATGTCTCTGCTCGCATCATTGGGCAAAAGGGACGGCGGGTGTATATGAAAGCGACCGGAAAGCTAGGTGACGATCAGGGTGACACAGCCCTCACCGCAGCGGCAATTTTTGTCCAGGTCCCCATCGAGCACTTCGTATCCAATGGTCAACAACAGTTTGTTCAACAAGCTATAGATGACCGTCGTCGCGGCGCTCCTGCCTGGCGACCCGGAGCCACCTCTGACACTGTGGATGTGAATCCCTAATGCCCACGCATGAAGTGCGAGTTCTGGTTGAAAAACTTGATGATCTTCTCGAAACACCACGCTATGCCCGGCCGGGTGATGCTGGGCTAGATCTGTACTCACGTATTGACTTCTCCTTGAATCCAGGTGACCGAATATTGGTCCCAACAGGAATAGCGATAGCTCTACCGCCTGGGTATGTCGGCTTTGTGAACCCAAGAAGCGGTTTGAGTCTCCGTCATGGAGTAACGGTCGTGAACGGGCCAGGAACAGTTGATGCGTCCTTTCGCGGTGAAATTGGCGTGGTCTTGATCAACACCGACTCCACCAGCACCTTTGAGTGCAAGCGCGGGGATCGAATAGCCCAGCTCGTTATTTTGCCGTTTGCGCAGGCGATTGTGGAAGAAGTGAGCGACCTTCCCGGCACCTCTCGGTCTGACGGGGGATTTGGGTCCTCTGGTAAGTGAGCGAGCTGCCAGATATACGGTTAAGAACCTAAGGAGGATTCATGGCATTCGGGCGGCGCAAAGATCGAGAACAAGGTGTGGTCTCTGAGGAACCAACACAGATCGCTGCCGACACGGGCATCGAAGATCAAGTAATTCCGGCGCTGCAACCCGTTATCCGTCTAGAAGGGCCCTGGGATAGTGCGAATCTTCCTGACGGCGACAGCCTGGATCGTGTTGATTTAGGAAGTCTGCTCCTGGCGCCTGGACAGGGCATTGAGGTTCAAGTGCAGGCTGATCCTGCGACTGGCAAGATAACCCAGCTCACGCTGAAGACTTCCGATAGCGCCCTGCAATTGCAGCCTTATGCAGCCCCACGCTCTGGTGGCATGTGGGAAGAGATCCGAGGTCAGATCGCGGGCTCCATCACGTCTCAGGGGGGACTTGTTGAAGAGGTCACGGGAACATTCGGCATCGAGATGCACGCGATGATGAAGCCGGGGGATGGTTCTGCTCAATTGGCCCCTGCGCGATTTGTTGGAATAGATGGCCCACGTTGGTTCTTGCGTGGTGTTTTCCTCGGTGCTGCCGCTCGCAATCCTGAAGCGGCCGTCGCATTAGAGAGCGTTGTGCGTAACAGCGCGGTGCGTCGTGGAAATGAAGCACTGGCAGTTGGAGCGCCGATGGCAATGGAGATTCCAAGCTCAGTGCAGCCGGTGATTGATGAACCATCTTCAAGCCAAGGTATCGATCCTTTTGAACGCGGTCCCGAGTTGAGTGAAATTCGCTGATGGGAATACGCGATCGGTTTGTTGCACTTGGCCAATCAAGAAGTGAAGCCGAGGCAGATGAATTGCGGAGCAGGCTTGCTCTAGATGAAACACCACCCGACGTAACACCTCTTTCATCCTGCTCACCCGGAGACGTGGTGTGTGTCATGGGCACCATTCGAAGCGTGACAATTCGGCCGGCGGGACGGGCACCGGGTACTGACATAGAGATTTTCGACGGCTCGGGCAGCGTCAACGTGGTGTGGATGGGACGGCGGCGGATGGCGGGAATTTCCGCTGGGCGGGGCATCATTGTGCACGGACGCATGACCTGCACCACGGAGAATCCCACTATTTACAACCCTCGATATGAACTGGCACCTGTCTCATCATGAGCGAGCCACATGAGACTGAGAATCCAGCCGAGGACAGTGATCAACCCGTTGTGGAGACGGTCGAAGACATCAAGGCCGAGGGTCTGCTGCTTGAGAAGGCCATCGGCGGCTGGCGAGGACTCATTGACTCGGGCCTCCCAACAGTTGTTTTCATCACGATGTTCGCATTGGATCAAACCAACCTAAGCAGAGCAGTCATTGCCGCCGTGATTGTCGGCGCGGTCATAGCGTTATGGCGTCTGGTTCGGCGCGAACCTCTCCGTCAGGTCCTCACTGGCTTCATAGGCCTTCTGATCGCAGCTGGCTTCTCAGCGTGGACTGGGGAGGCTGAAGACTTTTTTCTGCCTGGAATCTTGACGAATTTGGCCTACGGGAGCGCATTTCTGATTTCTATCCTGATCCGTTGGCCTCTCCTGGGTATTGCCATGGGCTACATGACCAATGAGGGCACCACGTGGCGAAAGGATCCAGCGCTGCGTCGCGCTTATGGTGCGGCATCGTGGATTTGGGTCGGTCTTTTCCTCGGGCGCCTTGCTGTGCAATTGCCGCTGTATCTGACGGGATCGGTTGGTGCGCTCGGTGTCGTGAAGATTGTGATGGGTTGGCCGTTGTTCCTGGCTGCGGCTTGGTTCACGTACCGATTGCTTTCACCCATCTTGGCAGCAAAACGCGGGCAAACCCGACCCGCAGATGGCGGCTAAGACCTACACAGCATCAACTGAAGTGCTCCCTCTTGCTCAGGCGCGGTGACAAAGATCAATTCGTCACCAGCGTCGAGTAGATCATCAGCACTGGGGGTAATAACCCTGGGCCCACGAACGATTGCGACCAAAGCCGAGTCCACGGGCCAGGTGAGATCACCGACACACATTCCCATCACCGGTGAATCTGGTGCAAGGGTTATTTCAACGAGGTCTGCATCTCCTTGGCGGAAGGAGAAAAGCCGGACCAGATCACCGACGCTCACCGCCTCCTCGACAAGAGCCGACAGCATGCGTGGCGTAGATACTGCAACATCTACACCCCATGATTCGTCGAACATCCACTCATTTTTTGGGTGATTAACCCGGGCAACAACGCGCGGGACCCCAAATTCGGTCTTGGCCAGTAGAGAGACGACCAGATTGACTTTGTCATCTCCAGTAGCAGCGACGACCACCTGACACTCGGAGAGCCGTGCTCCTTGGAGGGCAGTGATTTCGCATGCATCCGCAACAAGGGTTTCGGCCCCGTCCAATGATCCGGCTCGTGCGAGGGCGGGATCTCGGTCGATGAGCAAAATTTGATGACCGTTTGCCAGCAATTCTCGAGCGATTGCCTTTCCCACTTTGCCTGCACCTGCAATGGCGACTCTCATGAGTGACCTCCCGGCTTGGGCGCACAAGCATCTTCTACAAGTTGCCGTCGATCAGATTCGAACAATAGGTGCACAAGGTCGCCCTGTTGGATGACCGTGAGCGCGTTCGGGAGAAAGGGTCTGCCATAGCGGGTGATGAAGGCCACACGTGCGCTCGTCTCAAGCTCCAAATCCAGTGCGGTCCGTCCGCTCCACGATTCGGCTAAGTGGACCTCGGCCAAGGTCATTTCCCCTGTCGCGTCGATGAATTCGCTTTCTGCGCCGAGGGGGAGGAGACCACGCATGATTTGCCCGGTGGTCCAGGAAACTGTGGCGACGGTGGGAATACCCAGGCGCTGGTACACCTCGGCTCGCTCCGGGTCATAGATTCGAGCGATGACCTGCTCGACTCCATACGTCTCGCGAGCTACTCGCGCCGCAATGATGTTCGTATTGTCACCGCTGCTCACGGCAGCGAAGGAATGTGCGCGAGTAATCCCAGCAGCCTCGAGGGTTTCTCGATCAAAGCCCATCCCACTGACCGTGACGCCCGAGAAATCGCTACCAAGGCGCCGGAAGGCCTTGGGATCCTGATCGACAACGGCGACAGAGTGCCCTCCCTCGTCAAGTCGACGAGCGAGCAGGGATCCGACCCGGCCGCAGCCCATGATGACGATGTGCACACCGCAACGCTACACCCGTGGTTGGCGGCGCCTGATCTGATCAAACCCGTTCGCGTCTAGGCTCTAGGTTCGTGGCGGTTAACGATGTTGTGAAGAGGCTATTTCTGGGGCGAGCACTCCGCTCGGACCGCCTCAATGAAACCCTCCTCCCCAAGAGAATCGCACTGCCCGTTTTCGCTTCGGATGCACTCTCGTCGAATGCGTACGCGACCCAGGAAATTTTGCTCGTCCTCTCCCTCGGTGGAGTGTCGTTCTTGGCGTTCGGGCCTTGGATTGCTGTTGCTGTTGTTGTTCTGTACTTCACAGTCATAGCTTCCTACCGGCAAACAGTGCGGGCTTATCCAAATGGTGGTGGCGATTACGAAGTTGTAAAAGAAAACATGGGACAGCGACCGGGTGTTTTCGTAGCCAGCGCCCTCCTGATCGATTATGTACTCACCGTTTCAGTGTCCATCTCTGCTGCGGTTGCAAACCTTGGTTCAACGGTTCCCTTCATTGGTCAAAACCCGGTTTTTTTCTCCGTCGGCATCATCGTCGTCGTTGCACTTTTGAACATGCGTGGACTTCGTGAATCCGGTTCCCTCTTCGCTGTTCCCACCTACTTGTTCATAGCAACGATTTTCATCATGATCGGAACTGCGATCGT
>CAIXFB010000409.1 GCA_903918595.1 uncultured Actinomycetes bacterium | reverse complement strand
GCTGCCGCGTGTCCGGAAACATGGACGAGGGAGTTTCCTTTGTGAACGACCGTGGCTCCTAGTCGAGTAAGACCATTGATCACTCGATAAACCGAATTCTCATTTCCAGGAATGAGCGACGACGCCAGAATCACGGTGTCGTGATCACCCACCTCAATGGGGTGATTCCGGTTTGCGATCCGCGAAAGCACTGCCATGGGTTCGCCTTGTGAGCCGGTGCAGATCAAAACAGTTTCGTCGTCAGGTAACCCCGTGATCTCATCAACAGAAATCATCGTTCCACCAGGAATCTTCAAATATCCAAGATCTCGGGCGATCCCCATATTGCGAACCATCGACCGACCGACAAATGCCACTTTGCGATCGTGCAAAATTGCTGTGTCGATAATCTGTTGAATCCGGTGCACATGAGATGCGAAAGACGCAACGATGATGCGGCCCTCCGCACGCAGGAAAACTGAGTCGAGCACCGGCATAAGTTCGCGTTCGCTGGGCACAAAACCTGGAACCTCTGCGTTGGTGCTGTCAATCATGAGGAGGTCCACGCCCTCATCGCCCACGCGAGCAAACCCGTTGAGATCGGTGATTCTTCCATCCAGCGGGAGCTGATCCATCTTGAAGTCGCCGGTATGCAGCACCGTGCCTGCTGTCGTCCTGATGACAATGGCCATTGCATCAGGAATGGAGTGGTTGACCGACAAAAACTCAAGATTAAACGGACCAACATCGATCCGTTCACCGTCCACCACCGTGCGCAGTGGCGGATTCTTCCGGTGTTCCTTAAGTTTCGCCTGAACAAATGCGAGCGTGAGCGACGAGCCGATCACGGGGATGTCCTCGCGACTTCTGAGCAGATACGGCAGTGCCCCGATGTGGTCTTCGTGCCCGTGGGTCAAGACCACCGCTTGGATGTCTGCTAGCCGGTCAGCGATTGGTGAGAAGTCAGGCAGGATGAGATCGATACCTGGCTGGGTCTCCTCCGGGAACAAGACACCGCAATCAACTATCAGAAGTTTTCCATCGATTTCAAGGACTGCCATATTTCGACCGATTTGGCCGAGCCCACCGAGCGGCAGAATGCGCAATTGACCCGGAGGTAGCGGGGGCGGAGTTGGTAGGTCTGCGTGGTGCATCAGGCAAAGCCACGAACGCCAGCGAGGGCCAAATCAACACGAAGTTGCTCGCGTTGCTCATCAGTCGCATCGACGAGTGGGAGCCGAACGGGTCCGCTCGGCAAGCCTTGCATTGCTAATGCAGCTTTGGTCAGGATTACGCCTGGACCCCGGAAAATTCCCTCGTACACGGGGAGCAAAGAGGCATTGATGCTCCGAGCCTGCTCCACGTTCCCCGATGCCAACTGTGCGGCCATCTCTGCAAGGCGATCGCCCACGACATGGCCAACCACAGAAATCATGCCGGCGGCACCGAGCGCCATCATCGGGAAGTTCAATATGTCGTCGCCGCAGTACCACGCTAGACCCGAACGCTGCATGGCCCACTGGGTTGCTTCTAGGTCACCCTTTGCATCCTTGTTGGCCACAATCCGAGGATGCTCTGCGATGCGCACAAAAGTTTCAGTTTCGATGGCAACCCCTGTGCGCTTGGGAATGTCATAGGTGAGCAGTGGCAGGTCGGTCGCATCAGCAATTGCCCAGAAATGTTGCACCAACCCTTCTTGAGGTGGCCGGTTGTAGTACGGAGCGACTGCCATCACGCCATGCGCCCCTGCAGCTGCAGCGCTTTTCGCGCTGGAGACGGAATGTGCAGTGTCGTTGGTTCCAACGCCAGCAATCACCGTTGCACGATCCCCCACCGCCTCAAGGACCGTCTTCACAAGGGCCACATCTTCCGCGTCTGATTTGGTGGCGGACTCCCCCGTGGTTCCGTTGATGACCAGGCCGTCGTGATTGAGCGAATCCACCAAGTACGTGGCAAGTTCGGCCGCACCGACCAGGTCCTGGGAGCCATCTGCCTTCATGGGAGTGACCATTGCTGTGAGCATCACGCCAAAAGGAGCTGAAGGTGTCATCGGGCCAGCCATGGTTGAAGGTTACCCCTCCCTAGGGGGCGACTCTGCCGTTGGCTACGAAAGCTGCATGGGTCAGCGGCATGAGCCTTGCCCACTCCTGCTCATATCGCTCAGCAACCATCTCGATCTCCCGCTGGGGGTATGACGGAAAGGTCGAACCTTCAGCCTTCATCCGTAACGACAGGAAATTCATGAGTGAGCGGGCATTCATGGTGACGTACGCGCTCGAGTAAATGGAAACGGGTAGCACCATCCGAGCTACCTCTCGAGCAACGCCTGCGTCGAGCATCTCCTGATATGCAACGTAGGCCTGCGTGCAAGCGGATTTCATCGACTCATCGATGAGACGTTGCTGTTCAGATGAACCTGGAAGAAATTCGTAGGCCCCCGGCTTTCCGACCTGAACCACGTTCCGATCAGCCGCAGGCACATAAAAGACGGGACGCAACTCGCGATACCGGCCAGATTCCTCGTTGTAACTCGCGATCCGGTGACGCATGTGTTCACGCCACACGAATATCGGCGCTTGGACAAAGAATGTGAGGGAGTTGTGCTCAAACGGACTGCCATGGCGATCACGCATGAGGTAGTTGATGAGACCTACTGATCGCTCTGGATCGGCATCAACGTCAGCTAACGATTGCTCGCCCACCGTGGAAACCCGAGCAGCAAAGATGACGTCGGCATCACTAGCGCTCGACCGCACCAACTCAACGGTTACGTCATGGCGAAATTCAATCTCTTCAGGGCTTGAGGTCACCGGTGCAGCCTACCTGCGAGCGCCTGGGCAGAATGATCATGTGGACTCATGTCGACTTGCGCGCGTCACCGACGCTGATGCCATTGCCCGCATTCAAGCTGCCGCCTGGCAGGAGCGTTTTCAACTGACGTGGCCGCCGGAATTACTCGCAGCCCTCGAAGAGGATTCAGCGAGCCACGAGTGGGTTCGAGCAATTCTGTCGCCGCCTGATCCGAGAGTTCGAATCCTGGTTGCGACCAATGCGGTGGATGAGGTGGTTGGCTTTGCCGCACTGGGACCGACCGGCGATCCTGACATGGGAGATCAAACGCTTGAAGTGGTGATGTGGGAGGTCCATCCAGATGCTCGCGGCGCGGGCCACGGGTCGCGCCTCATGAGTGCTCTCGCCGACAATGCTCAAGCTTTGGGATGCGATTCCCTGACCATGTGGATCGGTGCAGATGAAGACGCCCGAAGGATTTTTGCAACTTCATGCGGATGGGGACCTGACCGCGCGCACAGGAATCGAGAGAGCGAGGATTTTCCCGCGGCTCATCGGACCGAAATACGCCTGGTGACTCTTCTCGGTGACTCGAGCGATCGCAGTGAGGAAATGGTCGGCGAGTCCCCCGCTCCCGCCGAAGACCTCAGTTAAACGGAAATGAGGTGTGATAACCACTGATTTGTGTCCCCCGACTGACCGACAAGCATGCCTTTAAGGGGCTTCTAGCAAGCCATCCCTACTTGCTGCTGCATACAACTCGGTTCTCGTGCGCGCCGATCTGCCCACATTTGCGTATTTCGTACGTACGCGGTCCAAGTACTCCTTGACGGTGTGCGGCGAAATCGCCATGGAATTCGCTACTGCAGTTAACGTCAATCCCGACGCATACAGTTGAAGCGCGGTCAACTCACGCGGACTTAAATCCGGTCTTTCAGTCGCGCTCGACAAAATGGCAGCCAAATCAACGGATAGGTACAAATCGCCTTGTGCGGCAGTGGCTAGCGCTTCGCGAAGCACATCCATTGCCACCCGCTTGGGAACAAAGCCCAGTGCGCCCTCTTTCAGGGCAGAACGAACCGACACTGCATCATCAAAAGCACTAATCAAGAGAACCCGCACACCCGTCGAGACAAAGGCAGCCACGCTTTCACCGACCGGGGCAGATCCTGGACCCAGGTCAATATCGAGAAGCGCGACGTCTGCGTGAGCTCGCACAGCCTCACCAACATCTTTGCCCGAATAGACAATCCGAATGCCTAACGAGGAATCACCCTCGAGTAGAGCAACGAGGCCTTCGCGAACTAACTCATGATCATCGACAAGTGCCAGACGAATCAAGACAAACCCCCCACATGCGCGTTCCTGAATCCTCATCAACAACAACAAACTGCGTTGCTACATCACAACACTCAATCATGTTATCGGCTTCCTCTATTTGCCCAACACATCTCAAAGTGATTGATGAGCTATCGAAGTAGGCGCTGAAGCGAGCCGTCGATCCACGCTTCATGTGAGCAACGAATTCAAAGGGTCCTGGTGCCTCGGTGAGGATTTTGCCACCCACGTCAGGCATCAATGCGGGAATCACCACGTCGAAGAGGACGCCGCGGGAACAAGCCAACTCAGACAACGAAATGAGCGCTCGATCAAAACCCCTATCAATGGGATCAAGGCCCATCAAGGATCGAATATGCCGTTCGTATATGCGACATGCTTCACGAACTTCAGGTGTCGAGGGATCACTCCTCCCCTCGGCCAATTCGTGAAGAAGGGGCAACACTCCTGAGGAAGTGACCGACTCATATCGTGCAGCCAGTCTTTCGGCATCGGCAAGTGTTGCATCAACCTGCCGTTGGGCCGCAAGTAATTCACCCTGCCTCAGTTGATATTGATTCAGACTGCGATGCAGTGAAAACCCGAGTAGTGATCCGGCGACAATGACAGCAGTACCAGGTTGCGTAATTTCCGTCAGCACATCCCCCTGCATGACAAACCATGACAGCAAGGCAACCGGCCACACCCACATCGGCCCGATCGCTGCAACGACAAAGAGAAGCGCGACGAGCGCTTCCGAGGCCCATTCAGTCCATTGCCCATTATCGAGCTCGCCCAAAGCGGCGTCCTGCAATCGAAACACCAAAGGCGCACACATGGATAGAAACACCGCCATTGGCCATGTGAGAAATCCTCCACGAGCACGTTGGATCACCATGAGAACCAAAATCGAATACACAGCGAACGCCAACACATTGAGAAGCATGCTTCCCACATAGGCGGTCGTTCCTACTAGCGAAAGCCCTGAGAAGATCCAGATAGCACCGAGAACTGGCACAGCAATGCTTTTGGCTGCCCCAACTTGCAGATCATCGCCATTCGAATCTCCGGGCGAATTCAGCGGCCATACAAGTTCGACCCGGGTGCCCTCACCCGGATGGGAGGCAATTGTTGCCAGCCCACCGACGCTATGCAGGGAACCTTGAATCGCCTTACTCGTTCCGAAACCTTGGCGAGTGTGCGCCTCGTTGAATCCAATCCCATCGTCAGCGACGACCACCCTCACGCGGATGGAACCATCCCGCCATGATCCACGCGAAATCCGGATACGGACGCTTGTGGCTTGTGAGTGCCGAAGCGCATTGCTCACTGCCTCACGTATTGCGGCGATCATCGCGTCACGGACT
>CAIXFB010000408.1 GCA_903918595.1 uncultured Actinomycetes bacterium | reverse complement strand
GGGCGACCGACCGACATCGCCTGGTTCTGCAAGGGGCACTCGCCACCCTTGTCGCAGACCGGGCAGTCAAGCGGGTGATTGACCAACAAGAACTCCATCACGCCGGCTTGGGCTTCTGCTGCCACCTGCGAGGAGTGCTGGGTATGCACGTTCATGCCTTCGGCAACCATTTGCGCGCACGCGGGTTGCGGTTTGGGCATTCCGTCGACCTCGATCAAGCAGGCACGGCATGCAGCGACTGGATCAAGGAGCGGGTGATCGCAAAAGCGTGGGATCTCGATGCCGATGAGTTCGGCGGCGCGAATGACCAACGTGCCCTTGGGCACCTGCATCTCGACGCCGTCGATGGTGACGTTCACCAGGTCGGTGGGAACGGCCACCTGGGCGCCGGGTTCGTTTGTGATGGTCATCGCGCTGCTGCCTCTGCAAATATGTAGGACGCACGTGGGTCGAATGTTTCATCGACTGGAGTGTGGGTGGCCGCATCGAACTCCTCGCGGAAGTACTTCAGTGCAGCCGGGTACGGCGTTGCTGCGGCATCACCGAGTGCACAGAAGGAACGTCCGGCGATCTGGTTGCACAGATGCGTGAGGGTCTCGACTTCTTCCTGGCTGCCATGACCGTGCTCAAACTTCTCGAGCACACCCGTGATCCAGTAGGTGCCTTCGCGGCAGGGCGTGCACTTGCCGCATGACTCGTGCTTGTAGAACTCGAGCCAACGGGTGACGGCCTTGACCACGCTCACCGTTGAATCGAAGACCATCGGCGTACCGGTGCCGAGCATCGTGCCCGCGGCAGCCATGTCTTCATAGGTCATGGGAATGTCGAGGTGCTCTGCCGTGAGCATCGGAACGGATGATCCACCGGGCAACCAGAACTTGACGTCGGCGCCACCGCGCATGCCGCCGGCGTAATCAAGAAGTTCACGCATGGTGATGCCGAGGGGAGCTTCATAGATACCGGGGCGATTCACGTGACCGGATACCGCAAACACCTTGAAGCCCGGAGACTTTTCGGTACCGAACTGACGGAACCAATCGACGCCGCGATCGATGATGTAGGGAACGTTGGCAATGGTCTCTACGTTGTTGATCACCGTGGGTGAGGCGTACAAACCGGCAACTGCCGGGAAGGGCGGCTTGAGACGGGGCTGTCCGCGGTAACCCTCGAGGGAATCGAGCAGTGCGGTTTCTTCACCGCAGATATAGGCGCCAGCACCTGAGTGCACCACGATTTCCAGATCGAAACCAGAGCCGAGAATGTTCTTGCCGATGAGTCCAGCGGCCCGCGCCTGCTCTACTGCGAAAGCAACCTTGCGAATGGCGTTGGGGACCTCACCGCGAATGTAAATGAACGCGTGGTTCGCGCGAATTGCGAACGAGGTGATGATCACGCCTTCAACGAGTGCGTGCGGGTTGGCCATCATGATCGGGATGTCTTTGCAAGCGCCCGGCTCAGACTCATCTGCATTGACGACGAGGTAATGCGGCTTGCCATCGTTTTGCGGAACGAACGACCACTTCAAGCCGGTGGGGAATCCCGCACCGCCGCGGCCGCGAAGACCTGAATCTTTCACAGTCGCAATGACCACATCCGGATCGGACTTGAGCGCTGTGGCGAGAGCGCGGTAGCCGCCGTGCGAACGGTAGCCATCGAGTGTGTAGAGGGTTGGGTCGTTCCAGTGCTCGGTGATAACAGGTGTCAGCGCCATGACGTCAGTTCTCCTGTGCCGGACTGGAAGGGGCAGGTATTGAAGGAGCAGGTATTGCAGGAGCGCTCATTCCGCGCTCAGCTGCGACGGTGAGACCAGCGAGCATTTTTGCATCGACGCTGTTGCCTTCGGTTGCAAGATCATCACTAGCACATGCGAGCGTGCGCTCTGTTGCGTCGAAATCTCGGATACGCGGCCCGCGGGTGGACCACACTTCTTCACCGCGCTCGAGACGGTCAAGAACGTCGATTGCACTTGTTGGCGTGACGTCGTCCATGAATTCCCAGTCGACGGTCATAACGGGAGCATGCGTGCATGCTGCCTGGCATTCGATGCGTTCCAGGAAGAACTCACCATCAGCTGTGGGTTCGTTATGGCCGACGCCAAGACG
>CAIXFB010000407.1 GCA_903918595.1 uncultured Actinomycetes bacterium | reverse complement strand
TCCAGCAGCAACTTCTGTCGACAACGAGTCTTGCGTGGTGATCGGCCGCGTCGTCGAAGAGGGTTTGTCTAATGCCATCCGGCATGGAAAGGCCACTGCTCTCTCGATCGACATTGACCGCATCGACTCGTCCAATGTTCGTGTCTGCGTGATTGATAATGGGCGCGGTCCGCAAGGCGGTAACCTCGGGATCGGGAGCGCTTATCTGGGTCAGACGAGTGGGAATCGGTGGAGTTTGACGCCCACCGATACCGGAAGCCGGCTCGAGGTTCTCCTCACCGCGTAAGGCTCGCGGCCAAAGCGCGATACTCCGCGGCACCTTTTGATCCCGGGGCAGTTGCCAGAATGCTGCGACCGGCAGCTGGAGCTTCAGCAAATCTGATTGACCGCGAGATGGGCGCAAGAACCTCAAAGCCATACCGCGGACCAAGATCAGCAAGAACTGCTCGCGCATGCGCAGTGCGGCCATCGAAGAGTGTTGGCAAAATCCCGCTCACTCGTAGTTGCGGATTCACCAGTCGCTGCACGTCTGAAATGGTCTCCATCAGTTGCCCCACACCTCGATGCGACAGCGTTTCGCATTGCAACGGGATGATGACCTCATCTGCAGCGGCGAGTGCATTAATAGTGATGATCCCCAGCGATGGCGAACAATCCAAGATGATCCAGTCGTACGTATCAGCGAACTGCTTTAGCGCATCACGCAGAACAAATTCACGGCCGGCTTTCGTGGCCAGAAGTTGATCGGCACCAGCGAGATCGAGTTTGGCTGGCAAGACATCGACGCCATCGGCTGTGTGCTGAATCAGGCCAATCGCAGAGGTTCCCCGAAAAACGTCCATCACGCCCGTTGCCAGATCCTCAGGATCTATGCCAAGGCTGAACGTGGCGCAGGCTTGCGCATCCAGGTCAACCACAAGTACCGAGCGGCCTCGTTCTGCCAGCGCGGCAGCCAAGTTCACGACCGTGGTTGTTTTCGCAACGCCGCCCTTCTGATTTGCGACGGCAAGCACCCTGGTCATGTATCCATTGTGGTGGGCATCACGGGTGAAAGTTATCCGCACCGGGCGACATGATTCCCCACTCCGTCAATGCCTCAATGAGACCGGGGCTGGTAGGCAGATCACGCAGTTGCGCAGGGGTCACATAACGAGCATCGAGAGCGTCATCGGCTGCATATGGCTGACTGTCTGAAACGTCGAGCATGAGGAAATCTCGAATGTCATAGATGCCACCGCCCGGAGCTGCACGCTGCACGGTTCCCACTTCCCGCAGCACTGGGGCAACGATTCCGGTTTCCTCAGTGACCTCGCGCACAACAGCAACTTCAGCTGTTTCGCCGTGTTCAACTCGACCGCCAGGCAATGACCACAATCCGCGTGCCGGCTCATTTTTGCGCTGTACCACCAGGAGAAATCCAGCTGGATTGATCACGACGCCACCTACGCAGGGAATCAGTTCAGACATACAACCTCCTCACCTCTCCCATCGGCGCGATGTTAGCCAGCCACCACGTAGGGTCCACGTGTGACCAAGGACGCAGCCCACCGTGCTCGCATCGCGGTCTCGGCGCTCTTCATCGCCAATGGTCTCTCACTCGCTGTCTGGGTGCCACGGCTCGCCGATATTCAGTCCGGCCTCGCGATCAGTGATCTGGAGGTGGGAATAGCGCTGGCGGCCGGAGCTGCTGGCGGACTCATCATGGGCCCGTGGGCTGGCTGGGCGGCCGGCAAATGGGGCAGTGCACGCGTGTCGGTGGTCACACTGCTCCTCTTCGCACCCATGACTCCCCTACTCGCTTTTGTGCCAGGGGTGTGGGCCTTCGCGGCTGTACTGCTGTGGATTGGTGGAATGGATGCGGTGATGGACGCCGCAATGAATGCGCATTCACTACGCGTGCAAAAGCTGTACAAGCGCTCAATCATCAATGCTTTCCATGGCTACTGGGCACTGGGCGCAGTGACCGGCGGACTCATCGGTGCAGGTAGCGCAATCATTGGCGCATCCCTCGCATTGACTCTCATCGTTACCGCAATCGCCACCGTGGGAACAGTGTTACTCACCGCGCGCTGGCTGCTCCCTGGCCCTGATCCAGATAGCCACTTGGAATCTGACCTCGCAGTAGAAGATGAAACCGATCAACTCTCCATGGCAGATCCTTCATCGGTCAGTCCCGACGGCAGCGGTTTCCTTGCCATGGCACGCAAGCGGGCGCTCACCCCACTCACTGCAACGCTTGGCCTGTTCACGGTCCTTGCCGTGGTCGTCGAGATGATCCCTGGTCAATGGAGTTCTATTTACCTGACCTCGATCGACACACCAAGCCAGTTCATCGGTGTGGCATTCGTGGCATCCACAGCAGGTTTAACAATCGGTCGATTCACGGGCGATCGTCTCGTTGATCGTTTTGGCGAACTTCGCGTGGTACGCGTCGGAATGGCCTCCGCAGCGATAGTCCTCACCCTTGGATTGCTCATC
>CAIXFB010000406.1 GCA_903918595.1 uncultured Actinomycetes bacterium | reverse complement strand
GCAACATGGCTGCCTGCCCGCTGAGCCGACCGTTCAGGTCGAGGCATTTGTTGGAGCTCCATGGCGGGCCGTGAAACCGCAGGCTGTGCCGGGTTGGACCTCCTCGGTGCGCAAGCAGGCCAAGGGCGGCTGGCACATCACGTGGATCAACCAGGGAACACCGATCCCGTTTGGAACCCCTACGTTCTTGCCCATCAAGGTTGCGTGGCCCAAAAAGACGGGCACGTACGGCATGAGTGTTCTGCAGTTATGCCCCGGCTCGTCGTACTTCTGGAACGATAAATACGCTCCGGCTCAGGCGAATGTGCCATCACCGCCGCTCACGCCACGGCCTGAGGTATTGGTCGTCGCTCCTCAGTAGGCAGTTCTAAGTAGGCAGCTCGAATACTGATGGGTCAGCAGGCGGCCGCGGCGCCGGGGTTGTTGCCGGATAGCCGATAGCAATTGCCCCCAGAGGAAGCGCGGTTTCGTCGAGATCCAACTGATGTTGCACGACTTCTGGGCAAAACAGCGTGGAGGAAATCCATGCGGATCCCAGGCCCTGCGCGGCAATGGAGATCAGCAGATTTTGCACAGCGGCACCGCCGGCAACGAGGAACATGTCGCGCTCATAGCCACTGCGCGCCTCATCAGGGTACGTATGAGCGCCGTTTGCCAGGTCCATAAAGGGCACAATCACAACGGGAGCGGTGCGCAAAAGGTCGCCACGAGCGATCCTTTTCTCGATGTCAGCGGGTGAGATGTCAGGTGTTGCTCTGAGGTCTTTGCGCCAAGCTGCGGCCATGGCGTCGAGAAGTGCGGTGCGTTGCGCGCCTTGACGCAACACCGAAAATCGCCAAGGGGTGGAGTGGTGCGGGGCGGGTGCCGTGATGGCTGATGAGATCGCTTCCTTGATCACCTCATCGGCCACATGGTCATCTGTGAATGCGCGGACAGTGCGCCGGTTACGTGCAGCCTCGCGGCGACCTAAGGCAAGAGCTTCAGCGGTACCAAGGGAAAAGAGGTCTTCATCGAGTGGGCGGATCAGCGCCGCACTTCCAGAATCTAGATCAGCGGTGACAAATTCCGCCATGCCGCGCACAACTGCAACCGGTGCGTTGGTGACTTTCCCTTTCACCAAATCGGTGGCAGCTGCGATCTCATCTGCGATCGCAATGACGGTCATTTCCAATGTACGACCGTAAGAATCGGTGCGCCCGGTGTAATCGTCGAGCACCTGCAAGCCTGCAGAACCGATTGCTACATCTGTCACGCCCATGCGCCAGGGCCGACCCATCGTGTCGGTGATGACCACGGCCACCTGTACGCCTAGAGATGCGCGTAGGGTCATTGCCATTGCGCGGGCACTGCTATCTGGATCTACCGGCAACAGCGCAATGGTGCCCTCATCAACGTTGCTTGCATCGACTCCTGCTGCGGCCATGACCAGACCGTGCCTCGTTTGCACAATTCTTGTTACGCCTTTGGGTGTGGTTTTTGTAGCTACCACCCGAACTGCTTCCCGGTCTATGGCTTCGTCTCGACTGCTTGCTTGGATAATTCGGTCTTCACTTTTCGACACGATTTTGCTGGTCACAACAATCACATCGCCGTCAGTGAGAGAGCGGGAGCCATCAGGCCAGACGATCGACTCGAGGTGAGCGTGCAGTAATTCAGCAAGGTCATCACCTGCTTGGATGCGTCGATCGATGGAGACTGGGATCACCTGAAGTGCTTGCATGGCAACGCTTTAGACGTGCGTGCCAGCGACGCGAAGCGCCTGCGCAGCCATGGCAGCAGTGGCGTCCAGATCACTCATCATGAGCGGTATTGCACTGCATGGAATGCCGAGAGCTTCAATCGCAGGAACTGCGTGCGCATCTGATTCATCAATGAGCCAGGCATCGAGAATTCCAGATTGTGTCCGGGCACCGTACAAGCCGGCGACACCAAGGGCAGATGTTTCAACGCCCACGGTGGTGAGGCAGGCATCTGCCATCCCACGAACAGGTGCGCCACCGACTATGGGGGAGAGGCCAACAACGGGCGCGGATGTCGAGCGCAGGGCATCGCGGATACCGGGGACAGCCAAGATCGTGCCGATTGACACCACGGGGTTGCTGGGCGGTAGAAGAATCACGTCAGCCGCTGCGATGGCATCAAGCACGCCAGGGGCAGGTCGGGCATCGTCAATGCCGACAATGACAAATTCATGCGCGGGCAGAGACGCCCGGTATCGAATCCACCATTCCTGGAAATGGATGGCGATGCGCATGGGTGCCCCACTGCTATCGAGCGCACCGCTGGGGTCATCCACAACCACATGGGTTTCGGCACGTTCGTTGCTCATCGGGAGCAGTCGAACACCCGGTTGCCAGCGTTGACACAAGGCTGTGGTGACGTCGCTGAGGGAGTACCCTGCGGAGAGGGACGTGGATCGCACCAGATGGGTCGCGATGTCTTTATCTCCAAGACCGAACCAGGTGGGCTCGACTCCGTAGGCGGCCAATTCATCTTTGGCATTAAAGGTTTCGCCTTCTCGACCCCAGCCACGTTCTTCGCTGCTGCCACCACCGAGTGTGTACATCACGGTGTCGAGGTCGGGGCAGATTCGCAGGCCATGAATCCAGATGTCATCTCCGGTGTTCCCGATCACGGTGATGTCTGCATCGAGATTCTCATTTGCGAGGTGTTGCTGGAGTCCGCGCAGGAATCTCGCGCCACCAATGCCGCCGGAGAGGGCTGTGATCTGCATGGGCGCATCCTTGCAGCCTCGATGCACCGCCGCTGAACGCCCGGAGCCGGCTGTCCCAGTCTGAGGGGACTTTTTCCGGTCATTTCGTACAAATTCAAGGTTTTTTCATAATTTATGCCCGATTTGCCCTTTTCGGACTTGACGTGGTGGAATCACACGTCTGTAATACACCAGTCGAATAGAACAGTGGCCGAGTCCACTGTGGGTCGAGGAGGTCCTACGCGTGACTGACATGGCGCTTGTGCCGTTGTCTGACGTCGAGGAATTGGCATGGCAGGAGCGCGCCTTGTGCGCGCAGACGGATCCTGAAGCGTTCTTCCCGGAAAAGGGTGGCAGCACCCGAGAGGCGAAGAAGGTGTGCTTGTCGTGCGAGGTGCGCGTCGAGTGCCTGGAGTACGCCCTCGAGCAGGACGAACGCTTTGGAATCTGGGGTGGTTTATCCGAGCGAGAGCGTCGTCGCCTCAAGAAGCGCGCGGTCTAGGTCTCGTCAGTACGCCACGTACAGTGTGATGGTGACTGACGAGACTGCATCGGAGCAAACTGCCGAACCTGGCATCGCCGATGATCTCGCCAGCACGGAGCAGACCACTGAGTGGTTTGCCACCGAGGAAGACTGGGCTCCTGAGGAGGAATTCCTTCTACCCGCACGCAATCACTTCGTAACCGCAGTGGTGGTGGCCCATGATGGGGCCGTTTGGCTACCCGCCGTCTTGACCACGCTTTCTCAGCAGACCCGGCCCGTCGAGGCGGTGGTGGGAGTAGATAACGCCTCTACCGACTCCAGTCTGGCTTTCTTGCGCGACTCACTTGGCGCGGATCGCATCGTGCATCAAGATCGCGACTTGGGCTTCGGTGCAGCGGTTGCCGCTGGATTGGCACATGTCCGGGTGCCCGAGCTCCCTGCCGATTGGGTCGAGTGGGTGTGGCTCCTCCACGACGACAGTGCGGCCGACCCGTCATGTTTGCAGGCACTGCTGCACACGGCTGATGCCAATCCCAGTGTTGCCGTGCTTGGTCCCAAGATTCTCGGGTGGCATGACCGACGCCTGCTTCTGGAAGTAGGGGTCAGCGTTACAGCCGATGGGCGCAGGGTTACTGGCCTCGAGCGGCGCGAACACGATCAGGGTCAGCACGATGGGGCTCGAGATGTCATGGCCGTTTCTTCGGCCGGCATGCTCGTGCGCCGAGATGTGTGGGATGCACTCAACGGGTTCGATCCGCAACTCCCGCTCTTTCGAGATGACCTCGATTTCTGCTGGCGGGTGCACCGCATGGGTGAACGGGTCATGGTGGCAACTGATGCGGTGATGCATCACCGCGAGGCATCAGCCCACGGCCGTCGAGCGTCAACAGAAAACCCACACCAAGAAGATCGTGAAGCCGCGGTGCATGTGCTGCTCGCCCAAAATACGGGTGTAGTCGGGTTCTTCCTTGGCCTGCGTCTGTTGGCGGGCAGCATGATGAGGTCACTCATTTATCTGCTTGGCAAGGACGTTTCGGCAGCGCGCCAGGAATCCGCCGCGGTGGTGGTGGTACTGACTCGTCCTCGCCGGTTGCGATCCTCCCGCCAGTTGATTGCGGTGACTTCGACCGAACCTGCTTCAGTGACGAGGTCACTGCGGCCTTCAACGCTAGATCAACTTCGTTCGGTGCTGGAGAACGCCGCAGCATTTCTCTCGACGAGCAGTTCGACAGCGGCCATGTCTTCCGTGAGTGGGCTGGAAAGTGGGCCTGGCGGTGATGAAGCCGATTACCTCGCCAATGAGACTGGCGGCTGGGTGCGGCGGATTTTTTGGCGACCGAGTGTGCTCGTAACGATGCTTCTTGCGGTGATTGCCATGATCGCCACCCGCTCTTTGTGGTGGGGGGATGGTGTTATTCAGGGCGGTGCGCTTCTCCCATCGTTGCCCGGAGCAGGTGACCTGTGGTCGACCTATCTTCGCGCCTGGCACGACGTGGGCATGGGATCGACGGTCGCAATGCCCTCGTATCTGGCGGTACTGGCAGGAATAGCAACCGTGCTGCTCGGAAAAGCTTCGTGGGCCATCGCTGTTGTGCTTCTGCTCGCTGTGCCGATTGCCGGCTGGTCGCTGTATTTCGCTACCCGCGGTTTTATCGACAGCAAACCCGTGCGCATCTGGATGGCTGCGGCTTATGCGCTACTGCCGGCTATGACGGGAGCCGTCGAACAGGGTCGCATCGGCACGACGATGGCAGCCGTGATCACGCCCTTCGTCATTCGATCCTGTGTGAGAATCGCGCGACCGCAGGGCACCATGCGACGTGCCGCCGGAACTGCGCTGCTGCTGGGCATCTTGCTGGCGGTGGCACCTGGGCTGTGGTTGATCGCGCTTGTCTTGGCCGTGATCGCCGCCGGCTACCTCTTCGCAACCACGGGTTCTGCTGCGACTCAGGTGGTCATCCGTTTCACGATCGCCATGGTCGGATCGGTGTTGGTCACGGCCCCATGGTCACTCCAACTCTTCGCTCACCCAGTGATGTTCCTGCTGGGTCCGGGTGTGAATTCACCTGCACTGGGTGATCCCAATCTGACGGCCAT
>CAIXFB010000405.1 GCA_903918595.1 uncultured Actinomycetes bacterium | reverse complement strand
GCGCGCCGGAATGACTCGCAACCTCGACACCGCTTTCATGGTCAGCCGCGCAGTGGTGGGTCCCATGATCGAGGCAGGTTGGGGTCGGATCGTGAACGTCTCGAGTGTCACCGGACCTGTTGTTGCAATGCGAGGGCAAGCGGTCTACGCGGCAGCCAAAGCCGGGATGGTCGGACTAACCCGGGCGATGGCCGTGGATTCAGCCCGCCAGGGAGTAACCGTCAATGCGGTCGCACCCGGTTGGATAGCCACTGCATCACTCGGGCCGCAAGAAGCCGCCGAAGGTGCGATCTGCCCGGTTGGGCGCTGCGGAAATCCCGATGAGATCGCCAGCGCTGTGGCGTGGCTCGCCTCGCCGGGCGCCGGTTACATCACCGGACAGGTGATCGTCGTAGACGGTGGCAATTCGATTTCCGAAGAGCACCTCAACAACTAGGCGATCGCCAACAACTAGGCGATCACCACCGAACAATTACCGACTCAGCAGCGTTGGCGAGTTGACCCGCACCGTGCGGTTGCCCTTCAGCGGCTTGCAGTTGCCATTGATGTCACAGGACTTCGTGGCGCCCGCGGGGGCTTTGAAGACACGCTTCGGACCTTCTGACCACACCACCTGGAATCGATTGCCACCCTTGGTGAAGTTGCAAGTCACTGCCTTGTTGGGCTTCTCGATGCAGTTCACATATGTGGCGCCCACGATCCAGTCCTGCAAAGTGGACAGCGCCTTTGCCGCAGGGGCCGCACTGTTCATTTGGATACCCAGCAGATCGTTCTCGGGGCCCCATGCGTACCAATACGCGGAGCTGATGCCCAGCCGCAGTGCATCGAGGTATGCCCGGGCCGCCCAATCTTGTGCCTTGCGCCCGGTTATGTCTTGATCGGGGTTAGCTGGACCAGGTCCGGCCAAACCGAAGTTCAGCTCGGTATCCCAGATTGGTAAATCCGGGGCTCCGGCTGCGCGCAGCATGTCGATAAAGGTATTTGCGAGGGCACGACGATCCTTCGGGGTGCCCAGGCTTGCCGGGTACGTGTGTGCGGTGAACACGTCGACCGGCCAATCGCGCTGCTTCAACTCGGCTAGGTACTTCGGGTAGAAAGACTTGAATGGTCCACCGAGCCGGGTGCCAGTGCTCGGTGCGATCACCTGCGCTTTTGGATCAACTCTCTGGATGATGTCGTAGGCCCGCTTGGTCAGGGTTGCCATCTCAGCTGGGGTGCCGTTAAAGAACGTGGTGAGGTTCGCCTCGTTCCACGGCTGATAGGAGGTGATGCGGCCCTTGTAACGGGTGACTACTGCTTCTACCCAGCGATCCCAATAAGCAATGTCAGTGGGCATTCCCTGCTCGCCAGGAAGTTGCCCTGGATGGCCCTTTGAATTGGGAGTGGAACTTGCCCACGCCGGGGTGCCGGCCAACACCATCATGATGTTGGTCATGCCGTTCTTCTGGGCGGTAGAAACTACGGTGTCGAGTTTGGTCCAGTCGTAGACCCCCGGGGACTTCTCGATGTTTGACCACGCGGTGCCAGAATCCCAAATCCGCAGAGCGCCGAAGGGGATCGTGGGCCAGGCGCCATCTTGTGATCCAAAGACGTGCATGCCAAAGAGGGAATCCTGGACCACGGTTCCGCGCAGGTCAGCAGCGGAAGCGGGTGCCGCTGCTGGGATAACCAGTGCAGCGGAGATGGCAGCGGTAATGGCAAGTGAGGTGATTCGGCGCATTAGTCCATAGTGCCACGGCCCGATCGGTACGAGGAATCTGCACCTGCGCGGCGCGGGGCGGCCGCCTAGGCTGTGCTCGTGCCGACCCCCAAATTACGTCCGGATATCGACCAGTTGCCTGCCTACAAGGCGGGGCAGCGTCCGGCGGAGCGCGACGACATCACCACCTACAAGGTCTCCAGCAACGAGAACCCGTTTGATCCGCTGCCCGGGGTGGTAGAGGCAATTGCGCGTGCAGCAGCAGATACACACCGGTATCCGGACCCCTTCAGTCGCCGGCTAGTCGATGCGCTCAGCGAGCATTTCGACGTTGACCCAGATCGCATCGCACTAGGTACCGGCAGTGTGGCCATCTGTGGCCAAATAATTTTCGCGGCATGTGCACCGGGTGATGAAGTGATGTATCCCTGGCGCAGTTTCGAGTCCTATCCGATCTGGACCCAGATGGCATCAGCGAAGAGCGTCAAGGTGCCGTTGCTTCCAGATGAGCGGCATGACCTTGAAGGGATGCTCGCAGCAATCACTGATCGCACCCGAGTCATCTTCATCTGCACACCGAATAACCCCACGGGCGAGGCGGTCACTCGCACGGAGATCATTGACTTCCTCGATCGGGCTCCCTCCGATGTGATCGTGGTGATCGACGAGGCCTACGTCGAGTTCAGTTCGAGTGCGGACAAGGCTGACGGCATTGACATCAGTCGCAGTTACGACAACGTGATCGCCCTGCGCACCTTCTCCAAGGCATACGGACTCGCGAGCCTGCGTGTTGGATTCGCGGTGGCCAACCCCGTGGTGGCTGAAGCACTTCGTAAAACCGCGCTGCCGTTCGGAGTGTCCAGCATTGCTGAAGAAGCAGCGATCGAGTCACTTCACCGCGAAGTGGAGCTCTTTGAGCGCGTCGAACATCTTGTGCAAGAACGTGACCGAGTCTGGAACGCATTCGCAGAATTGGGTTACCCAATACACCCAAGCCATGCAAACTTCGTCTGGCTGCGGTTGGGTGATCAGGCCCTTGAGTTCACCGCGGCTTGTGAGGAAGAAGGCATCACCATTCGGCCATTCGCCGGTGAGGGTGTCCGAATCTCGATTGCAGAGACGCCTGCAAATGATCGCGTTATTGAGATTGCGAAGAAGTTCAAATTGTCTCTTCAATAAATTGCGGCTTTGAACGTTCACCAGAGACCACAAAAACGACGCCGGTCACCACGATGGTCACGCCGATCACAACATCGGTGCTGAATGTCTCACCGATGATCAGCCAGCCGAGGAAGACAGCAACCACCGGGTTGACGTAGGCATACGTGGAGACCAAAGACATCGACGCATTGTCGAGCAGCCACACGTAGGCGGCGTAGGCAATTACGGAGGCGGCGGCCAAGAAAATCCAGCCATACATGGACTCGTTCGAGATGATGGCGAAATCCCATTTCTCACCGAAGATCAGACCGATCACGGTGAGGAAAATGCCGGCAATGAGGAGTTCGTAGAACGTTGTGGTGAATGGGTTCTTTGGCAATTCATAACGCGACGATCGCCACGAGAAAAAAGCCCAAGAGAGTGAACTCATGGTGATCATGAAGGACCAAATGGCCACATCAAGATCGGATCCTGAAACGGGGGTGGTGCCACCAGGGACCAACATCAGAATGAGACCGAACATTCCAATGGCAACGCCAGCAATGGTGAGTTTTGCGATGCGGTCTCCCGCGCGCACCCGAAAAATGATGATCCACAGTGGCATGACGGCAACGAGTAATGCCGCAATGCCTGAAGGTACGTACTGCTCAGCGAGGGAGATGGTGCCGATGCCCACGCCGAGCAACATCACACCCAGGATTGCCGTTGACCTGAATTGCGCCTTGGTGATCTTGAAAACCGAGGGCCCTTTGAAGATGAGTAGTAGGAGTCCCATGACCACAGATGCTGCTAAGAACCTGGAACCGTTGGCCATGAGCGGCGGCATGGTTTGTACGACCAGCGCAATGCCGAGATAGGTGGAACCCCACAGAATCCACAGGATGATGACCGGGCCCATCAATTGCGCGGTGGGCGCCTGCACCACTCCACGGATATCTGCCCCGGCCATGCGGTCACTCTGGCAGAGGGGCTGTCCCAGTTTTGGGGTGGGGACCTGGATGGGACTTTGGTCCTGACAAGTACCGACCGATGCCGGTCTGCGAGGTGCATGAATAGCGAAATGATGCCAATGAACAGTGGCGTCACGGTGACGACTGTTATGGAGGAGCCGCAGCTATGAATGCGCTGGACCTATCGCGCTGGCAGTTCGGAATCACCACGGTGTATCACTTTTTCTTTGTACCTTTAACTCTGGGCACGGTGTGGTTCGTTGCCATGTTCCAGACGATGTGGCACTTCACGGGCAAGGAGAAGTACCTCAAACTCACCAAATTCTTCGGAAAGTTATTCCTGATCAACTTCGCAATGGGTGTCGTGACCGGCATTGTGCAGGAATTCCAATTCGGTATGAATTGGTCGGACTACTCCCGATTCGTCGGTGACGTTTTTGGCGCCCCGTTGGCGATGGAGGGTCTACTCGCGTTCTTCTTGGAGTCAACATTCCTGGGCCTGTGGATATTCGGCTGGGATCGCCTGCCCAAGAGACTGCATCTAGCCACCATCTGGGCTGCTGCGATTGGCACGATGCTCTCTGCCTACTTCATTCTTGCGGCGAACGCATGGATGCAGCATCCGGTGGGTTATGAGATCGACCCAGAAACCGGCCGTGCAGTCCTGAATGACATCGGTGCAGTGCTATTCCAGAACACCGCAGTCATCGCCTTCTTCCACACCATGTCGGCCAGCTTCTTAGTTGCCGGAGCCGGCGTTGCAGCGCTCGGCGCCTGGTTCATGATGAGGAACCGACAGGTCGATATTTTCCGGCCGGCCGCGAAAGCCGGAGCTTGGGTGGTGCTGGTTGCTGCGGTCGTGGTGTCGATCACGGGAGACCTTGATTCCAAGATCATGGTGGAACAGCAGCCGATGAAAATGGCGGCTGCCGAGGGTCTGTACGAGACCACCACGAGTGCACCATTCTCGATCCTCACAATTGGCGATATTGCAGGCGACACTGCAACACCACTCATTGAGGTTCCTGGGTTGCTTTCGTTCCTTGCAACGGGCAGCTTCGATGGCACGGTTCAGGGGATCAATGACGTGCAGGCCCAATACGAAGTCGCGTATGGTCCGGGCAATTACATCCCATATGTGCCGGTTTCCTATTGGAGCTTCCGGTTGATGATCGGACTGGGCATGATCGCCGCACTGTGGGCTTTGTGGGCACTGTGGCGTTACCGCGGCAAGCGCAATCCGCAAACCGGAAAAATCTTTTCCCTGGTCACCCCATTCATCGTGCTTGGCCCACTCGTGGCAATGTCCTTTGGCTGGATCTTTACCGAGATGGGCCGACAACCCTGGATTGTTTTCGGTGAGCAACTGACCGCCGATGGGGTGTCGCCACTGCTTACGGCCACGGATGTGTGGATCTCCTTGATCGGATTCACGGTGGTCTATGGCGTACTCGCTGTGATCGAAGTCGGACTGCTCTTTAAATACATCAAGGCCGGAGCCCCCGACGAAATCATCTCCGATCCTTACTCAGGCGATTCGGAGTCCGACGACAAGCAGCTTTACTTCGCTTACTGACAAGAGGGGAAATCATGGACCTCGTAACTTTCTGGTTCATTTTGGTTGCGGTCCTGTGGATCGGGTACTTCATTCTCGACGGGTTTGACCTGGGCGTGGGTGTGCTGTTGCCGTTCATCGGCAAAGACGATTTGCGCCGCCGAGTCATGATCAACACCATCGGTCCAGTCTGGGACGGCAACGAAGTGTGGTTGCTAGTAGCCGGCGGTGCCACATTTGCAGCATTCCCATTGTGGTACGCGACCATGTTCAGCGGTTTCTACCTCGCGTTCTTCGTATTGTTGATTGCTCTCATTTTTCGCGGGGTCGCCTTTGAGTATCGAGGTAAGAAGGACTCGGTAAAGTGGCGCGCGAATTGGGACCGCGCAATCTTTGTGGGATCGGCCGTGCCAGCCCTACTTTTTGGAGTTGCTTTCGGAAACGTGGTGGGGGGCACTCAGATCGAGCCGCTGCCGGGGATGAATCCAGCCGATGCCGGCAGCTTCAACTACACGGGGACCTTCTTCGATCTCCTCAATCCCTTCGCATTAGTGGTGGGTCTGATGACCCTCACGATCTTCACCACCCACGGTGCAATGTTCCTCGCCCTGAAAACTTCAGGCGAAGTGCGCGAAGCAGCCCGAAAGGTGGTGCTGCGACTCGGCTTGGTCGCCGCAGTACTCGCCGTGGTTGCATTGCTGTGGGCGCAAGCGTTCTCCGGGCGAATCGCGGTGACGCTCCCGCTCGCGCTGCTGGCTGCGGTGCTGTGGCTTGGCGGGTTGGGCATGACGCTCAAGGGTCGCGATGGTTGGGCGTTCTTGCTCAGCGCTGGCACCATCGGATTCGCCGTTACGTCGTTCTTTGTCGGTCTCTTCCCCAATGTCATGC
>CAIXFB010000404.1 GCA_903918595.1 uncultured Actinomycetes bacterium | reverse complement strand
TTGTCCAGGGGAACCGAATTCTTTCGGGCCTTTTGGATTGCGTCGAACAACGTGGGGTTACCTGCAACGTCGCCGCCACCTTGCCGAGCAGCGACCTCAATGTTCTTGATGAGTCGCGCGAATAGTTTGCCGCGGCGGGCGTCAACGACAGCCTTCTTATGTTTCGTTGTCGCCCATTTGGAATGACCACTCATGCGCGTTGCCTCACTGACTCGACGAAAAACTGATGCACTCGGTGATCTCCAGTGATCTCTGGATGGAACGAGGTCGCCAGAAGCCCTTCGTGCTGCACGGCCACGATGGTACCCGCGCGCGGACCCTGTTCAATCCTGGCAAGCACTTGAACGCCTGGACCAACCTGCTCCACCCATGGGGCCCTGATGAATACGCCATCAAACGGCTGGGGTCCTATAGCCTCGATCGTGATTGGAATCTCGAAAGAGTCGACCTGCCGACCGAAGGCATTCCGACGCACGGTGATGTCTATCCCGCCAATGGTTTCTTGGTCCGGGCGCCCATCTTCAATGCGATTAGCCAACATGATCAGTCCGGCACAGGACCCGTACATCGGCATCCCAGCAGCAACCGCTTCACGAAGGGGCAGCATCAGGTCAAACAACAAGGCGAGCTTGGACATCGTGGTCGATTCTCCACCCGGAATGACCAACGCATCGACCTCAGCTAGATCTTCGCGCGTGCGAACCATGGAAGTTCGGGCACCACTCGCCTCAAGTGCGACGAGATGCTCGCGGACGTCACCTTGAAGGGACAACACCCCGACGCGCGGGGTCGAAGTCACCAGCCCCGCTCTTCCAAACGGTGATGAACTGGGATATCAGCGACGTTAATTCCCACCATGGCTTCACCTAGTCCGCGGGAAACCTTGGCCACGACATCTGGGTTATCAAAGTGGACCGTGGCTTGAACGATGGCATTTGCACGTCGGGCCGGGTCTCCTGACTTGAAGATTCCAGATCCGACGAACACTCCATCAGCACCGAGTTGCATCATCATCGCCGCGTCAGCCGGAGTTGCGATTCCGCCGGCCGTGAAGAGAACGACAGGCAATTGGCCAGCCTTAGCTACTTCAGCCACGAGATCGTATGGCGCCTGCATTTCCTTGGCTGCCACATACAACTCGTCAGGCGCCATGGAAGAGAGCCGACGTAACTCGGCGCGGATTGTGCGCATGTGAGTGACAGCGTTGGAGACATCCCCAGTGCCAGCCTCACCTTTCGAACGGATCATCGCGGCACCTTCATTAATGCGCCGAAGGGCTTCACCCAAGTTCGTTGCACCGCACACGAACGGGATCGTGAACTGCCACTTGTCGATGTGATTCGCGTAATCAGCTGGTGTGAGCACCTCTGACTCGTCAATGTAATCAACACCGAGGGACTGCAGAATCTGCGCTTCCGCAAAGTGACCGATGCGTGCCTTTGCCATGACTGGGATCGAAACCTCAGCCATGATCGCGTCGATCATGTCGGGATCTGACATTCGTGATACGCCACCCTCGGCACGAATATCGGCCGGCACTCGCTCCAGCGCCATAACGGCTACGGCTCCAGCATCTTCAGCAATTTTCGCCTGCTCCACATTGACGACGTCCATGATCACGCCGCCCTTGAGCATGTCTGCCATTCCGCGCTTCACGCGGCTGGTGCCTGTGGTTGCACTGCTGTCCGTCACGTCGACCTCACTGCTCGTGGTCAGGATGAGCCCACGAATGGACCCTTCCTGAAAGGGTGGACTCTTATCGTAGAGCCACTCAGGAAGGCTTGCTCAACGACTCTGGGAGACTATCGTCCATTTCTCGGGGAAAGGGCCACGGAGTTCGACCCGCCAGGGAAAACCAGCGAACTATCCGCCGTCCTCTGAGTTGCCGACAGGCGCGAACCGCATCATTGAGAAAACGTCTCGAGAGCTGCACTCGCAGGGCGGCCGCTTCCAAGTCCGAAATCAGAGCGAGTCCGGCCGGGATCTCACGCAATTCCTCGATTTCTTCCTCTTCGAGTGCCAAATCGAGCGCTCGGGTGAGCACGCTCTCAGCAGCAGCAGAAGCCTGTCCCCTATCTGTGGATCGGGTATCGATGGCTGCAGCAGCCATGTGAGCCGCATCGGCAAGGAGCACCGCACTTGCCGGGTCAAGGAAACCGCTGGTGGCAATTTCCATCGCTACGGATGACCGACGGAGCAGTTGGGTGTCGAGTGAATGTTCGGCCACGTCAATCCTGCGGTGCAACCGGTCGAGCCGGCCCGCCGTATTACTCAAGTACAGGGCCAAAACCCCAAGAATGATGACGAGACCGACGAACAACCATCCCCATACGCTCATGATTCGTTCCGAACGTCATGTAATCCATTGCCACCGAGCCGCTTGGGTAGCCGGGCAAATCTCCCGACGATCTGTCCACGCAGATCCTCTGTCACTTTTTCACCGGGTAGGTGCACTGATTCATAGACTGCGATCACGTCATCGACAACAAAGTCCCAATCGAAATCACGCACGCGACGATTTCCTTGACGCACAAGTTCTTCCCTTTGCGCAGGATCCTCAAGCAGTTCAATCAATGTGACACCGAGTGCCTCTGCATCGCCAGTCGGAAACAGGCGCCCACTGCGCCCTTCCTCAAGCACTTTGCGAAATGCATACAGGTCGGATGCAAGAACCGGCGTGGATGCAGCTAATGCCTCAACAAGAACGATGCCAAAGGACTCACCGCCTGTGTGTGGTGCCACGTACACGGTTGCTGCCTTGAGTGCCCGGGCTTTGTCTTCATCGCTCACCATGCCGAGAAATCGAATGTGAGAGAGAAGCTCATTCGGAATCTTTTTGATTTGTTCTTCCTGATCACCAGGACCGGCAACCAACACGATGAGATCAGGAAATCTCTCAACCACTCGCGGAAGGGCTGCAATCAGAACGTCAAGCCCTTTACGTGGTTCATCGATTCGACCAAGAAAAAGCACCGAAGGACAATTCGGGTCCACCCCATCGAGTGGAGGTGAATGGATGAAGCCCGCCACGCGTACGCCATTGGGAATCAACACCGCATCTCCGCCTACGTGGGCCACCAACGTGCGTCGGGCTTCTTCGCTCACGGCGATACTCCCGCGGATCTTCTCCATCGCCGTCTGAGCGATTCCATACCCCGCAGCGAGAATCCGAGACCGATCATGTGAGGAATGCCAGGTCGCGACGAGGGGACCGCGCGCTGACCAGCAGGTGAGCAGAGAAAGGCTTGGGGCGAGAGGTTCATGAATGTGCACGATGTCGAAGTTGCCCTCGCGTATCCATGCTCGGACGCGCCTCGTTGCCTTGACGCCAAAACTTAATCGCGCGACAGCGCCGTTATAGGAAACCGCTATGGGTCTTCCACCATCACTCACCCATGAGGGCGCAGCACTGGGATCATCAAGTGGTGCGAGTACGTCCACCTCGTGACCATGGTCATGCAAAGCCTGCGCAAGATCAGCCACATGCGATCGCACTCCACCTGGCACATCCCACACATACGGGCAAACAATTCCTACCTTCATGTCGTGGTCGAATCCACGCGACGACGCCCACCATCAAGATCGGCGAGCCACACCTTTTGCAGCATGTGCCAGTCGACGCTGTGCTCCCTGATCCCCTGCTCAAAGGCCGCGGCGAGTTCTTGCGTCATGGCAGAAATCTGCTCGGTGCGTTCGAGCTGCTCTGGGATCTCTATTCGATCGTGCACATAGCCTCGAATGCCATCTTCGGCAAACCACATCGTGACCGGATGCACTGGCGCACCGGTCATGATGCTGAGCAGTGCTGGACCTGCGGGCAAGGATGCCCGCTCACCAAAGAAATCGACCTCAACACCACTCCGACTGAGATCGCGATCACCGAGGATCGCTACGAGTCCACCACCTTGGAGTCGCTGAGCCAAAGTCGCAAGCACGTCCTCATCTCCATGTCCCAGGACCTCAATTCCCATGGAACTCCGTAGGTCCAAGAATCGTTGAAAGAGTCCTTCTGGCTTCAATCGCTCTGCCACTGTGGTGAGTCCGCCGTATCGAAGCGCCCCCCACGCCCCCGCGTGGTCCCAGTTGGCCATGTGGCCGGGAACCATGATGATGCCGGTTCCCGCGGCCATTGCGTCATCCATGATCTCAACGCGATCGAGGATGAAGGTTTCAGAGATCCGAGAGCGATCCCAATCAGGCAATCGAAAAGTTTCGCTGTAGTAGCGCATGTAACTGCGCATCCCGGCTCGGCTGCGCTCCCGCAATTCTTTTGGACTGGCTTCGGGATGCACCCTTCGCAAGTTCGCTTCGAGCTGCACCACCCCGCCAGCCCGACGCTTCCATAACTGGTCAGCGATCACATCAAAGGATCGATAAGCAGCACGTTCCGGCAATCGTTTTACTACATTCCAGCCCGCAGCAAAGACAAACTCAGTTGCCGCGTCTTGGGCGCTGCCACGTAGCGACTGTGTGCCATTCGGGTCGGCCTTACTCACCTGCGGTGCTCCACAATTGACCGCGAACGTTGACCATGCGCTGAATGATGGTGATCACACCAAGGATGCCAAGCACCCACAACGCGCCGGCAAGAACATACGGAACACCAAATCCCGCAAGGAGCACTGCGGCCATCCCGATGATCAGGCGCTCTGCTCGTTCGGCGATACCCACATTGGCCGTGGCCCCGACAGCTTCAGCGCGGGCTTTGGCGTATGAAGTGACTTGCCCTGTCACCAATGCCAGCAATCCGCCAGCCACAACCCAGATTTGGTCATTGAGTGCGCCCCATACGACGAGGCTGCCAAATATTGCGCCATCGGCGACTCGGTCCAATGTTGCATCGAGGAAATTGCCCCAGGGCCCACTCGTTCCCTGCATTCGCGCCATGGTGCCGTCGAGGAGGTCACTGAATGCGAACACTGCGATGAGAACGACGCCAAGAATGAATCGACCCGTCGAGAAACAGACGATGGCACTGATTGAGGCACCAGCCGTACCCACGAGGGTGACCACATCTGGGCTGACATGACATTTGATGAGAAACCGCGCTGGCGGGTCGATGACGACACTGGCCACCTTGCGTGCGGCCGGATTGTTGAGCATCGCTCTCCTCGTGGTCCCTCGGCACGACGAACGCCGCGCGCACTGATGAGGTCCTTGGCAATGTTACCGTCACGCCGTGCTGACCCGTTGGACGAGCAAAGTTGATTCCGGCCCCCGGACCATTGCCCTCATAGCGTCCACTCCTGAACTTGAGGACGCCTTTCTCGATCAGATCTGCGCTGGTCAGGGCAACCGGCGGACGGACCCTGAGGGGATTTGCACCTGGATAACGCTAGGCGAACACGATCTCTGCCTCGTCCGAGCACGTGGAGCCAATCCCATCGGATGGGGGTGCAGTGCCGCGATCTTGACATTCAATTCAGCTGAGGGAATCGATGGTTCGAGCATCGAACGCTGGTCAGCTGCTCTCGAATCGGGGCTTCCTGGCTTGGCTTTCGTGGCAGGGCTAGAGGATCTTTCTTCGGATTTCGACGAGAGTGCTGCAGTTATCCGTCGAATCAGCGAAAATCATGTGCCGGCCGAGCCGATCGTTGCACCGCTTCTGGCCGATGATGAAACAGTCGCCGGGTTCCTCGATCTCTTGGGTATGCGGATCTGGCTGAGTGAACATGGACAGGAAGTTGAACGCCACTGCGATCCCGAACACCTGTCCGTCACTTCCGAGGCCCGTGAACGGCTCATGGAATCGATCTTGTTGGCCACCACAGATGATGCTGCGGTCATGCGGGCAATTGATGAGAGCTTGGACCCGGTGAGCATCAGTGCCCTCTTAGTGAATTCAGTCCGCGCTGGCGAGCTCGTTCCGATTCTGGGTTGGGGTGGAGCCACTGGCACTGCGATTGCTCGCGCTGCAATGTGTGAATTGATTTCAGGTGGCCCCGGAAACCTGTTACCAGACGTCATGTCATGCACGGGCGAACCAACTGAGCCGCTCTCCATGAGCCACGCGGACTTTGGCACCGCGGTCAGCACTCATGCTTTCCGCGTGTGGAGTGGATCAATCGCAACGAATACCAGCGTCACAATCGGCTGCGAAGGTGGCGATGTTGTAGTTATTGACGACGCATTTTCAGCAATTACTGGTCACATTGCGTTGACGAAACAACCGCTTCCAGCAGCAGCGCACGCAGGAATAAGTAGCGCCACAAACGCGCTCACCCTGATGGCTGATTGAGCCTCAAAGAATTAGGCCTTAGCCCATTCAACTTCGAGAAGTTCGCGAGTGTCTTCAAGCAACTGCGGAATCACTTTCGTACCACCGATTATCGGCATGAAGTTGGTGTCGCCGCCCCAGCGTGGCACCACATGCTGGTGGAGATGCGCGGCAATCCCAGCACCGGATGACGCACCTTGGTTCATTCCAATATTGAATCCGTGTGCGCCTGAAAGGCTGCGCAAAACCTTCATCGACTTCTGAGTGAATGCCGCGAGTTCAACAACTTCGTCATGAGTTAGCTCGGTGTAGTCGGCAACGTGACGATACGGACAGACCATGACATGGCCTGAGTTGTACGGATACAGATTGAGCAATGCGAACACGTGCTCTCCGCGAGCGAAAACCAGTCCTTCTTCAGCTGATACACCTGGTGCCCGGCAGAAAGGACATTCATCACCAGAGTCAGAGTGCGCCGGCTTGCCCTCACCTTTGAGGTAAGACATGCGGTGCGGGGTATAGAGGCGATCCCAGGCTTGCGTCATAAATCCTCGTCAGACCTGAATCCGGGAATCAATTGCTGCAACGATCTCTTCGATCGCCTCAGCAATAGGTACCTGGTTCTTTTGGCTGCCATCTCGGTAGCGGAACGAGACAGCCCCAACAGCAGCGTCATCATCACCCGCGATCAGCATGAACGGCACTTTCTGCTTTTGTGCATTGCGAATTTTCTTCTGCATGCGGTCATCCGAGGAATCAACTTCAATCCGAATACCGTGTGCACGCATTTGTTCGGCAACGCCTTCGAGGTAGTCAACGTGTGCATCAGAGATCGGGATTCCCTCTACCTGAACGGGCGCTAACCAAGGTGGGAACGCTCCCGCGTAGTGCTCGAGCAGGACAGCAAAGAAGCGTTCAATGGATCCAAAGAGTGCGCGGTGCACCATGATGGGCCGCAGCTTGGTGCCATCTGCACCCTGATACTCCAGATCAAAACGCTGTGGCAGTTGGAAGTCGACCTGGATCGTGGACATCTGCCATGTGCGACCAATCGCATCCTTGGCTTGGACGGAGATCTTTGGGCCGTAGAAGGCTGCGCCACCCTCATCGAGAACCAGCTCTAGATTTTGCTTCTCGGCAGCTAACCGGAGGAATTCAGTGGCAACCTCCCATTCCTCATCAGTGCCTACGCACTTCTCAGGATTCTTGGTTGACAGTTCCAAATAGAAGTCAGTGAGTCCGTAGTCACGAAGCAAACCCAGAACAAAGTCCAGTAGAGAGTTCAATTCACCGGGCAACTGCTCCAACGTGCAATAAATATGGGCATCGTCTTGAGTGAAGCCGCGGGCGCGGGTCAATCCATGCACCACGCCAGACTTCTCATAGCGATACACCGTCCCGAATTCGAAGAGACGCAACGGGAGTTCACGATACGAGCGCCCACGCGCCGAGAAAATCAGATTGTGCATCGGACAGTTCATGGGCTTGAGGTAGTAATCAGCGCCCTGGCGCTTCACCTGCCCATCAGGGTGATACTCGGCATCAAGGTGCATTGCCGGGTACATGCCATCCGAGTACCAGTCAAGGTGACCGGACTTCTCAAACAGCGCACCTTTTGTGATGTGCGGAGTGTTCACGAATTCGTATCCTGCTTCTTCATGACGCTTTCGGGAGTAGTCCTCCATGACCCGACGAACGATT
>CAIXFB010000403.1 GCA_903918595.1 uncultured Actinomycetes bacterium | reverse complement strand
TTTGGCATCTGCGCAATAAGTTCAAAGCTGTCTCGCGGACCCATATATTGGGGAACATAAAAACCCACGTCTGAGAGATCCGAAGGACGATCTGAGTAGCCAAGTTGCAACTCACCGGGTACAAGAACTGACAACATAGGTAGAGCCTACATTTTCATTCATGTGAAGGTGGGAAGTGAGATTCACGGCATACCCCAGTGATAGACAACTGGCTAATCGGTGGGCAACGGACCTCGAAGAGTATTGTTGCCCTTACACGACTGAGCTCCGGTACGGCGAAGTCCACTGCCCTGTACGAGGTCTGTCATCATGAACTATTTTGATCGGGGGATTGAATGACCCAGGACTTCACACTTCGGGAACGACTTCGGTACCGGATAGACAATGCGTTGGCTCGCGGTGTGTGGATGGTGCTCCTGTGGCTCGGGGTCCTCACCGCACTCTTCGTCATTATTGTTGCCGGAGTCATTTGGTTGACCGGTATCGGTCCAGATGATTCGGGAACCTCCCTTTATGAAGGTGCTTGGCTTGCGATTACCCGGTCTTTAGACCCGGGCACCTTCAGCGGTGACGAGGGCAACAAGTTCCGCATCGGGATGCTTATTGTCACCCTGATTGGAATCTTCCTTGGTGCCACGATCATCGGCATCATCTCTAGTGGCATTGACAGCAGGCTCGAAGAGTTGCGCCGCGGACGTTCCGCGGTCGTCGAGTTCGGACACACACTTATCATCGGTCGAAGTGACAAACTCAATGTTGTTATTGCTGAAATCGTCGAGGCGAATCGCAGCGAACGCGGGCGCGCGATTGTGGTGCTCACCCCCGATGACCCGGTAGAGGTCACCGATGAAATCCGCCGCGATGTAAAGGATCTGGGCACCTCCCGCCTTGTCGTGCGCAGCGGCAGTCCCACCCGCATTAATGACCTGGCCCGCGCAAACCCGCAGAACGCGAAATCGATCATCGTGCTCAAGCCAGAAGGTGATGGCGCTCATGCCTATCTGGTAAAGGTGGTGTTGGGGCTCAACCAGCTCATCCCCGCAACCAGCACGACGACGATCGTGGCCGAAGCAGAAGATGCAGAGGTTGCTGAGGCGCTCAAAGAGGTTGTCGGCAGCAGGCTCATCACGGTGGTGCCCTCTACCGTGGTTGCCCGAATCACCGCTCAGGTTTCGCGCACTGCTGGTCTTGGCGCCATCTACCAAGAAATACTGGACTTCGATGGCGACGAGATGTACACCGTCGCTATCCCCGAGCGCTGGGTCGGCACCAACTTTGGCCAATTAACGATGGCGAGTAGCAGTGCCACGATTATCGGTCTGGAGAACATCGCTGGTTCTGTGACTCTCAACCCGGGTTCTGAGCGGATTATTGCAGCCGGTGACCGCGTGATCGGTATATCGGAGGACGATTCAACCTTTATCCTCGACCGGGAGCCACTCCCCTGGTCACCGGCCGCCGAACTCAAGGTCGCTCCCCTTTCGGGCCAGCGCGAACGCACGCTAATAATCGGCTGGAGTGGGATCGCCCCACTCATCGTCAAGGAGATCGAGACGCATGTGGCTTCAGGATCTGAACTCATCGTGCTTGTCGATCCGGATAACCACGAGGCAACCGATGTCACCCACCAACTTGAAGAAGTCGATCTGACTCGACAGATCGTCAACGTCCGCACGGGCAACACGATCAGTCGCACTGCACTTGCCGAGGTTCTCGCGGATGGCCCTTACGACCATGTGCTCATCCTGTGTGAGCGGGCTTTGTTCGATGTGGAGGAAGCGGATGCTCGCGTCCTGCTGAGTCTTATGCATGTGCGCGCGTTGAACCCCGAGAATGCCCGCAATGTCGTTGCCGAATTAATTGACCCCAATAACGTAGAGCTTGGGCGCCGGGGTGACAGTGACGAGTTCATCGTCAGTCAACAGTTGATCAGCTTGCTCTTGGCTCAACT
>CAIXFB010000402.1 GCA_903918595.1 uncultured Actinomycetes bacterium | reverse complement strand
TGGTGTCATTTGCCCGCAAGCAAATCGGTGACCCTTATCGCGCTGGTCGCTCCGGCCCTGACGCATTTGATTGCTCGGGTCTTGTTCGATTTGTCTACAAGAAAATTACCGGGAAGACGCTTCCCCACTACTCCAAGGCCCAGTACAACCAGGCCAAGAGAATTAAGAGAGGCAATGCCCAGCCAGGTGACCTCGTCTTCTTTTTCCAAGGCGGAGCGCACCACGTTGGGATTTACATTGGTAACGGAAAAATGATCGATGCCCCCAACGCTGGCAAAAGCGTTCGCGTTAGTCCAATCTCCGGATCATGGTGGGGTCGTAGCTACACCGGTATGGGGCGAATCCTCCCCGCTTAGACGAGCTCACCAGTTGAACTCCGAGCGCACTGAAGTCACCGGCAGCGAATAGCAATGTGTGAGTCAGTTTGATTCTCAAATGCCACCGAGCCTAAACCGGAGCCTGCTCATTGGATGGTAGGGACGCGAACTCGGGTGAAGGCGCAATACTTACATCGCCTGCGTTCCTATAACCGCACGCTTTTCGCAGCAGGTGATCATGCACACAAAACTCAATGTATGACACGGGAATGGCCACACCATTACGCACAACTTCTACGGTGCCAGACATCAGAATTTCAAGGAGTCAGGGTTTCTGATTCAATTCCCTCGACAACATGCTTGGCCACGGCTAAGGAACTCGTCCATGCTGGCGATACCGCGTTAAGCACGTGGGTCGACTTCGACCCCTGGCGAACCACAAAATCCATTTCGAGGCGACCAGAAGGTACGTGGAAAAGCTGAGCTCGTACGCCTGGCCTACCCTTCGTCTCGAAGTCTTGACTATTTATTGATGGCACTAATCGCGCGGCTTCTGACAGCAATTTTCTTCTTGAGTATTTCGGCAATTCCGTCCTAAGAAGACTCCACACATTGTGATGCTTGCTTGCGAAGAAGCCTGGATACATGCGCACGATATTCGACATCTCTGATGCCGAGAAATTACTCAGACCACCGTAGTCTTCTCGCCAAAGAGAGGGGATCGCAGTTGGGCCGACCTTTGCCCGACCGTCAACTGTCACGGTGACGTGAGTGCCCAAAAATGGATTCCGTGAATCGGGCACCGGATATACATGTCGCTGCAGACGACCCTGCTCCCAACTGCCGTACCAATACAGACCCTTGAAAGGGAGCATTTTGTACTCCAAACCAACTCCGCACCAATGAGCGATGGTGTCAGCGTAAAGTCCAGCAGCATTGATCAAATGCCCAAAAGAAATTGTTTCAGAATCACTTAAGAGAATTTTCTCAGACTCCACACCGACTACCGACTGTCCCATCCGCAGCACGCCTCCACGTTCAACGACACGCTGAGCGAGCGCCTCAATTACCTCCGCTGGATCTGCCACGGCTGTTGTAGGTGACCACAGCGCCTGCTCATGTGTGCGGGCTAAAGGTTCCAGTTCGTATAGTTGGGCTTCATCGATTTTTTCTAACTCCACACCATTTGCCTGACCCCTTTGAAACAACTTTTCCAGATCGGGGAGTTGCTCGCTCGAAGTTGTCACGACAACTTTCCCTGTCTCACGTACCGTTACCCCTCGCTCATTACAAAACTCTTTGAGCATTCGATTGCCATCTCGAGTCAATTTGGCTTTTAGCGAGTCAGGTGCGTAATAGAAGCCGGCATGCAAAACGCCGCTATTACGACCAGAAGCATGCAACCCCAACGTGAATTCTTTGTCGACCACGACGAGGTGGTCCCCGGGATGGCGTGTCAACCAAGCATCGGCCAACGCCAGCCCGACCACGCCTGCCCCAACAATGACGACATCTGCACTGGTCTTCACGTCCAGAGCCTACCGGCCTCAAATCGGCACACCGAGTTGTTTCTCGCGCCGGGTGGTGCACGCGAGCTTTAACTTCACAGCAGTGGTTCAATCGTGGCTACGAGCGTCAGTTCTGGCTGAACCCCGACCACCCGATCAACGACCTGTAAATTGCGCACCATAATCAATATAAGAATTGAGCCGAGTACTAGATGTTTCGTATCCAGTACGCCTTCTTGGGAAGAATCTGATGCATCGGCAATCCAAGGCACGCCGCCGTTGGTTTAAGCAACCAGAGGCAACTACTGGCTTCACGAAGTTCACAATCACTTTCTACGCCAACTTTCTGCGCAACTCAGGAAAGAGCGAACTCAGCGGCGGCGGCCGAGTGCAGAGACGTGGTTGGAAAGTAGGCCACACCCAGTTCTTCTGGTCTCACAAGAAGTTCAATCTCTGTGCAACCTGCAATCACGCCCTCAACGCCAAGTTCAGTGAACTCGGAAATCACGTCCATGAAATAACTTCTGGAACTGGATTTGATGATCCCGCGCACCAACTCTTCGTATATCACGCGATGGATTTCATCCCTCTGTATCTCGTTTGGCGTTAT
>CAIXFB010000401.1 GCA_903918595.1 uncultured Actinomycetes bacterium | reverse complement strand
CTGGCCGGTCTCTTGGTCTGGATCGGCCAAGGCGGCCCGGGCAAGATCCTCTGGCCCGTCACCATCGCTCTTGTTTTTTCGTGCCTCACCGGTGCATCCATGATCACGAATGATTCAGGATTCATCATTCCCAAGCTCGCACTCATCATCGGTGATCTAGCACTCGCAATCACGCTGAGTTTCGGGGTTGCAGTATGGGCGCGAGCGTGGACAGAGAAAAGAACCTAAGAGGCGCTCGGCACGTTTCTCGCCAAGATCTCACGCATCGTGGTGAACCCCGCAATGCCTCCGTTTGTATCCATTGAGATCACCTGACGGTCAGAGATAGCCGAAGTGCCGATGAGCAAATCCGGGTACAACTCATCCCAGTGCGTGCGTTGCGTGGTCCAGTCGAGAGCAAGCCACGGGACCAGAGACCCAGCCTGACCCTCAAGACCTGTCATGCCAAGCATGAGGCGCGTGCAGGAATACGACTCCTGGCCCAGCGGCAATGACGACGGCACGGAAACCTGCGGTGGCACGAAGAAGCACGCCACGGGCGATGAGGCAAGTGGTTGCTCAGGGCGATCCTTTACCTCTGCTGCCGTCCAGTACGCGGGTGCGCCTGAATCAACGCCCGCCCATAGTTTCGGGCTCAAGGTGGAAAGAGCACGTGGCAGAAGAGTGTCAAGAGTGAGAACCACAAGAACAGATGCGGCGAGAATCCAGCGCACGGCGGTCATGCGGCGCTCCGAAGTGTCAAACACCATTGCGGCGATCGGCACATACGCAGCAGCAAGAGTGATGGCCACGGCAAAACCGAACTTATTCGAGCCGTAGTTCGGTGCGGTACCGCTCATCACCGCATCACCAGCACTAATCGCCACGAAGTAGACGACCAAGGCAAGTGCAGGGAAGAACCGCATCACACCGCGAGCAACCCCAAGTCTGTGCACCACAACTGCTGCACCAATCATTGCGAGTAGTGCAAGCCCAGCAAGCAGAGGCTGCGCAATCTCGGCGGCACCGGGAGATTGGAAGAGCAGGGTTGATGAGGCGACCGTGTCTCCGGTATCAATCGACACCAGCGATGAACCAGAAGAGGCGGCATCACCGACAGCACCGGCATCAGCAGAACCGAAAGAAACTTCGATGCCCAGCAAATACAGCACACTTGACAAGAGTGAATCAAAAGTCACAAGCAGCGTGACAATAACTAATCCAAGCCCGCGCCAATCGCGGGCCCGCACTGTCACAACTGCTGCAACAACCAGCAACACAACGCCAAGCACGTTCAGTGGCAGCCACACACTCGCAGTCGTTGCAATCACCAGCGTTGTCATCAAGAGCAACCGTCGCGGCGCAGCAACAAGGAATGCCGCCGCCCATAGGACAGTCAGGATCAACACGAACTGCAAGGACAAGTGGCCAAACTTCACGAGCGCCGCATTGGCAGTGACTAAAACGAGGGCGCCCGACCAGATCAGCGGCGCGGGTGGCAACGCCAACCGAAGGCCACCGGCACCTCGCAGTCGCCACTGCGCCAACGGCGCCAGAGCGAAGGGAGCAAGAGCGATGAGTAGCAACTCGCTGCCCACAACGGTGTTCAGCACTACCGCTACCTCGTTCACCCCGCCAAGGAGGATCATCGAAAGCACCGAGATACCGGCTGCAACAAGAGACATGAGCAGGAGCAGTGGGCCACCGGCATAGCCGTTAAATGCGATGGTGCGGCCATCAGCGAGTTGCGCGGCAAGGTTGAGCCACTTGGCGTTGTCTTCAGCCATCGGGTGATTGATCAGGAAGCCGAGGGCCGCCATGGGCCCCGGATCATCGGTTGAGAGGAGTCGCAGAACAATCAGGAAAACACCGATCAGAACAGCAGGCAGCACGATCGCGATGAGTTGGGTGCGCGTCGAAGATCCCGGCCGCATCCGGCCTCGCGCCAGAAACGCCCCGAGCACCACCAGAAGCAGAACCACCACGGCTAAGGCCTGCAGCCCCCGCACATTCCACGCCATCCCCAGGGCGATCGAGGTTTGCACCACATTGCCAGCAAGACCAATGCCCAGAACCAGGGTCACGACCACCAGGGTCAGGTTCCGCGAGATCAGCCAGGCGGCGATCGGGGCTGCAATGGCGATCAGCAGTACCGCGATATCAATCATGCGGTCATCCCTGCAGCCAAGGGGCAGGCGGACAAGGTGGGCTGCACCTTCCGAAGACTACTTGCTCACCACATCTACCATGGTCAGACCATGAGCACCCGCAGAGCGTTTCTTGAGGCAGCCATAGCTGCCCTAATCGCTGCAGGGCTGTCCATGATCGTCTTCGCCACGGTCTTGAAGTGGATCGCCACGGGCTGGTCCGGTGGAGACATGCTCAGTACGTACGTGAACGCCGAGGTCTGGCAGGGCTTCAACTACCAGGTCAGCGAGCAGTTCGGCTTCCCGCTCGGGATGAACCTGAACTACTTCCCGGGCATTGACATCACCGAGAACCTGTTCGCCCAACTGGTCACCAACCTGACCGGCCGGCCCTTTGTGGGCATCAACCTGCTGATCATGTTCACGTTCCCGCTCGTCGCCTTCGGTGCCTACTTCTTGTTCCGGATGGTGGGCCTGACCGGAGCACTCGCGATCACCGGCGCTGTTGTCTTCTCGCTCCTTCCGTATCACTTTGGCAGGGCCCTGGGTCATACCTACTTAT
>CAIXFB010000400.1 GCA_903918595.1 uncultured Actinomycetes bacterium | reverse complement strand
GTGAAGCATCGGTTGAGCTTCCTCGCCGCGCCATGCGTTGTCTTCCTTTCTGTGGGTTTCCGCACCAGATGAAGGCCGAAAAATCCTAGGGAGTCAGTCTTCCGCGAGAACCGTTAAAGGACCGGCTCCGACACGTTGAACCACTTCTGAGGCTAGTCGAATGCCTGCATCGAGTGCCTTCGTGCATTGCTGATTTGGGAACCATTCGCCGAGGAAGCCGGCAGCAAGAGCATCGCCTGCACCGGTGGTATCTATGACCGGCACAGTTAAGGCCGGTCGATGCGTGTGTTCTTGATGGGTTATTGCCCACGCGCCCTGTGGACCGCATTTGAGAACTGTGAGTGGTGCCTGCTTACTCAACGCACTCATCAGAGCCTCGAGGGGTAAGTCTGGGGGCGCGCTGAGGAGTGCCCGAGCTTCAAGCTCATTTGTAAAGATGATGTCAACGCTCTCGCAGGCCTTGAGAACCGTTGCTTGGTGCATTTGCAGCGGGGCTGCAGATGCCAGATCAATGCTCGTCGTTTTGCCCTGTTCTTTGCAACGTTCCAGCAGGGAAATCATTGAAGAGGCTGTTCCCGCCTGGAAAAGCGGATATGCAGAAAGATGAAGGTGATCACCGACGATGTGTGTCAGGCACCACTCAAAGGAGAGAGATGCGTTGGCACCTGTGTCAGGAAGCATCGTGCGTTCGCCGTTGTGATCGATGATCACGATGCAGGTACCAGTCCTTGCCGTACCTATGCATTCCAAATAGGGATCAACGTTCAAATTGGCGCAGCCAAGCAAGACCTCAGCACGATCTGGATCATCACCGGTGGCAGCAATCAGGCGCACCGAATGACCCGCAGCACCTAGCCATGCGGCCGTGTTGGCAGCAGAACCACCCAGTGAGCGCGTGATGACGGTGGGTGTGTCAGAGGCAAATTGCAAGGGTTGATCGATTGTTGCCAAGAGGTCAACCATGACATCACCAACGACGATGAAATCCGTCATAGCTGCAGTTGTCGGTGCGCTGATGCAATCCGAGCAGCCAGTTCGGCATTACGCAAGATGATCTTTTCGTTAGCCAGAAGACTTGCGCCATGGGTGGATCTATGAAAATGATCAAGTAGGAATGGTGTGACATCTTTGCCACTGATGCCTCTTTGCGCAGCGAGGCTCTGACCCTCAGCCAAGACTGCATCGTGTTCATCTGGATCAAGTTGATCTTCAATGGGTAGTGGGTTTGCGACGATGAGGGCAGACGGAATGTGTAGATCTGATCGCATCGCCACAATGTCAGCGATTTCGTTGACGTCATCGACGCTCCAGTCGAGCGTGTGTCCGGAATCACTCAGATAAAAACCTGGGAAATTGTTGGATCCGAATCCCACGACTCCGACATTAAGGGTTTCAAGTCGTTCCAGAGTGGCGGCAACGTCCAGGATGGACTTCACGCCGGCGCACACAATCGTCACAGGGGTATTTCCCAGTGTTGTGAGATCAGCAGATTCATCCCAGGTATCTCGCGCCCCCCGATGCACCCCGCCGAGTCCGCCAGTGGCGAATGTAGAAATTCCAACAAGGTGAGCTATGTGACTAGTTGCGGCAACGGTGGTCGCACCACTTCCGGTCCGCGAGGTCACGGTGGCGAGATCTCGAACGCTGACCTTGATGATGTCATCGCGATTTGCAACTTGCTCCAGCTCGTCGGGGGAGAGCCCAACGTGAATCTTCCCATCGAGGATCGCAATAGTTGCCGGTATCGCACCCCGAGAGCGAACTATGTCTTCGACCGCACCTGCAACGCGCAGGTTTTCAGGGCGAGGCAGCCCGTGGCTAATGATCGTGGACTCGAGGGCAACGATTGGCGTGCCACTCTTCAGGGCATCTGCCACCTCGCTGGTGAGGGAGATTGAGCTCGGGAGCCGGCGATCTGCTACAGATTTGGTAGGAGTGGACACCCATGAAGACTATCGCGATTCATGAGGGAAACCACCGACTGATTGCCATGACGGAGTGGATCTTGAGAGAATGGTGGATATGCGCGCCACATCACCCAAAGATCATTTGCGCAAGGATATTGAGCGAAGCGGGTATTACCCCGATCTAGTCTCGGACGCCCTTGAAACAGCTCTAGGCGGCGAGGACCTGGGTGCGTATGTGGTCCACCATGAAGCCACCTTCGATCGAGACCAATTGCGTCGCCATGTGACCGTCTTGGCCATAACGCCGACCAGATTGATCGTTGGTCACACTGATGAACACGGTCATCAGGCGCTTGATGGTTCGGACATTGCGGGTACATTCGCTACCGCCTCAACCGAGGGAGTCCGACTTGAAAAGGTGGACTCTGTCGTTGTCACCCGCGTGGTGAGTGACCCTGCACACCATCGACCTGGTGGGTCAGCGGTTGAAGTTGTATTGACGATTGGTTGGGGTGCGGTGAATCGCATCGAGTTGGAGCCAGCAGCCTGCGCTGACCCTGCTTGTGAGGCTGATCATGGACTTACCGGCACGTCCAGTAACGATGATTTTTCAATTCGTGTTTCTGAGGCAGCCGATGGCGCGGATGTGGTTCGTCAGGTACTTGATTTTGCCGCATCACTTTCTCAAGCCACGTCATCTCGTTTGGGCTAGCGGGTGAGCCTTAATAGAGAGCATGACCGTCCCGTTGGACTGTGCGACGTTGTCCCATCTGCACTAGCAGCATTAGGCGTTTCTGGGTTCCAGAATCGTCTTTGTCTCGAGCCAGCGCGTCATGTGGTCGTGCTTTTGATTGACGGTCTCGGGTCAGAGCAACTGCGGATGGCTGCCGCCGACGCTCCGTTCCTCGCTTCAATGCAGAACGCTGATAGTGACCCGCGGAACCTCTTAGCGAGTATCCCAACTACGACGCCAGCTAATTTGGCCTCGCTAGGCATGGGTGAACTTCCTGGAGTGCACGGCATCGTTGGCGCCTCTTTTTGGCTTCCAGATTTTGAGTCATTGCTCAGCCCACTCAAGTGGGGATCTGAGCCAAGTCCGGCAGCTGTCCAGCCTGAACTCACGTTGTTTGAACAGGCTGAACGTTTTGGAGTACGGGTAACAACGTTGTCGGGTGCGGCGTATGCGCACTCCGGTCTGACGCAATCGGTTTTGCGGGGTGGCACCTATGTGCCAGTTGCAGAAATCGAAGATCGAGTTGCGCAACTCATGTTGGTCGATGCGCAGGCTGGTCCTTCTCTGACCTATATGTACTGGGCCGAGCACGACAAGATCGGTCACGTTCATGGAGTTGGATCGGCTCAGTGGCGGGCTTCGTTGCGAGTCGTTGACAATCTCGCCGAAAGAGCATTCTCGGCGCTTGCGTCTGGCGCAACGATGGTTCTCACCTCAGATCACGGCATGGTCAACGCAAAGATCGATACAACTCAGGTAGTCGAAGACGATGATCGACTGATGGAGTCAGTCACGATGATCGCTGGAGAGCCACGGGCTCGGTTGGTCTATGTGCGTGCTGGGGCGGTCTTCGACGTTGTCCAGGCGTGGCGCGAAGTCTTGGGGGATCGGGTTGAGGTATTCACCAGGGCTGACCTGGTCTCATCGCGTTTACTTGGAGAGGTGGATCCGATGCTGGAGGGTCGGCTGGGAGATTTACTCGTTCTTGCGCGCGGTGATTTCGGGTTGGCCAGCAGATCAGATGCACGGGTGTCAGCGTTACAGGGGCAACACGGCTCTCGAACTCTGGATGAGATAAGTATCCCTGGGTTGGTGTTGCAGCGCTAAGGCGCTCACATGTGGCAGCATGCACGCGTGGCAGAAATGATCTTCTATGCGGGAACGATGGATTGCGGGAAATCCACCCTGGCATTACAAACCGATCACAACCATTCCAGTCGTGGCCGTGCCGGATTGATCTTCACTCGGATGGATCGCGCAGGTAGTTCAGTCCTGTCGAGCCGACTTGGGTTGGAGCGTTCAGCCATTGAAGTTAGTCCAGATATGGATTTACGGAAAGTCGTTGTGGAGAGACTTTCATCTGGCATGCGCATTGATTACCTCATTTGCGACGAAGCTCAATTCTACGAGCCTGTTCAAATTGAACAGTTGTCACGTCTGGTTGATGATTTGCAGATCGACGTGTATGCGTTTGGCATCATGACGGACTTCCGCACCAAACTGTTCCCTGGTTCTGCGCGACTCGTCGAGTTGGCGGATCGGTTTCACATCTTGCAGGTGGAAGCCCTTTGTTGGTGCGGTGTTCGGGCAATTCACAACGCTCGTACTATTGACGGAATCATGACTCTTGAGGGCGATCAGGTGCTTGTTGGAGATGTGGCCGACTCACCTGCAGCGGGTGTTGTGGCCTACGAAGTTCTGTGCCGGAAGCACTATTCCGCTCATCTCACAGCCAAGGTTGCCGAAGCTACCCATATGTCAGCGCAACCGCTGCCATTTTCCAACTAACCCTGGGGCCTCGCGGCTCAATTCCTCAGTCGTCCTTGGGGGTCTTCGTTGCGCCGAACAGGATCTCATCCCAACTAGGGATGCTGGCCCGACCGCGCTTTGACTTCGCTTTCTTCGTGGCCGCTGCCTGCGTCGATGCAACAGGTATGTCTAAGTCGAGTACTGAATCGTCTTCAACGACGTTCTGATCCACCTGGTCATGGTGAGAATATTCAGGTTCCGGTTCAGGAACGGCAACCAAGCGGGGGCGCTCAGCATGGACGGGATGTTCG